>JAGOCL010000124.1 GCA_017998755.1 Spirochaetota bacterium
ATATGGAATCATTCTCATCTATACCTCGACAATAATCATAAGCTTTTAATCTATTTTCCTTCGAAATCTTTTTCTCGTTTACAAAAAATATTTTATTAAAAATAATCGAAGCCATTTCAGAAATATCTGAACTATCAAGATTGCTGTTTTTTAATATTTTCTCTTTATATTTAAATATTTCGAAAAACAAGAAATTTGGAGCATATAAATCTTCTTGAATTAAAAAAAGCAATTTTCTAATTATGCCGTCTTTTTGAAAACAAGAAAATATAATATTTGTATCGACAATTAATCCGCTAAAAACCATGTTTTGTTATTATCCCACCAATTTTTATTAATTTCGTTAGAAATATCGTTAATAGCGGTATCGTCTAAACCGTTAGTTTTTAATTTATCATTTAAGTTATTAAATTCTAAAACGGATAAAATATCTTTAATAGTGTCGTTAACTCCTATTTCGAGACATATTTTGTCGTCTTTTTTTTCTAGAATTTTTACGCTCATAATATGCTCCTATTTTTTTATTAATATTCTTTTATATCTTCTTCTTAAATATTTTCATACTGTTCGCTTCGACTGTAACGCTTATTTTACCGTCGGTAACGGTTAAGTCGGCGTCGCTAACGCCAAACTCTTTATATAGTATATTCTCTAGCGCCGTTCCGTTGGTAGCGTAGCTCGATACGTCGATCTCTTGGTTCTCTAAAACAACGTTGGAGTTGTTTAAAACTACTATAACGTTCTCGTCCGCGACGCCCGTGAACCTCGCAAACGCAAATATACCGGCCGCTGTCGAATCCTTCAATACCGTCATATCCCCTCTTCGAAGCGCGACGTTGTCGGTTCGGATTTTTGATAGTTTTCTAATTAAAGTAAAAGTTTTTTTATTTGTAACTTCAAAATCCGGCATATCGCTTCTACCGGCATCCGCAGAACTACCAATTGTGTCGTTTTCAGTGTTATAATAAATGCATGGGATACCTAAAGTCGTCATCATATACATTATAGCGCATCTAAGTTTCTCAACGCTAACCGAAGTACTATTCCTAAATCGCTCCACGTCGTGGTTGTCTATAAAATTGATCGCGCCGGAGATAGCGTCGATTCCCGCTCCGTTTGTTGTAACTACGCTTCTTAATTTGGTTTTTCTATTGACTAATTCCGAAGTCAAGATATTTGTCGCTCCTCCGTTTTTAAAAACAGACGAACACTTGCTATAAAATTCAAAATTCAAAAGCGAGTCCAGCCGCTCCGAATCTGAAAATATTTTCATCGCCTCATGCGTTGTTTCATAAACTTCGCCAAACTGCATAAATTTTTTATTAGAGTTGATCGCAAAAGAATTTGTTCTTATCGCCGGGCAAAATACGTCCCAAAAATTCTCCTCTACGTGTTTAACCGTATCTACTCTAAATCCGTCAATACCTGTCCATTTGATCCAATTAGTATATACGTCGATTAAAGCGTTTCTTACCTCCGCGCTCGTAGTTTTGAGATCGTCCAAGCTCGACATATCCCCAAGTATCTGTTCATTTCCCGACCAATTTGCTATCTTTCCGCAATTGTTATAAAAATCCGCCCTGTCGAACGGCGCCGGCGGTTTCGTTCTCAATCCGTGAGCTACCCATGGATCGGCTCCAACCGACGAATCCTCTATCCATAAGTGAGAAGCGTCGCCATAACTCGTAGAATTAAACGAAGGATCCCAATTCTCGGTAGTTCCTATTTTATAAAGCGCAAGATTTGCAATATGATTAACTACGATATCTTGAATTACAAGTATTCCGTTATCGTGCATCGTATCGACAAAGGTCTTATAGTAATCCTTACGATCCGTCGTATTATCCTGATTAACGGCAGAAGTAAGGTGGCTATCTACGACAGAAAAATCATGAGCCCAATAACCGTGATAGCCCGTCGATCCGCTATCCTCTATAATATTTTCAACAATAGGGGTAATCCAAATAGAGGTTGCTCCTAGTTTCCTTAAATAATCGACCTTATCCGATATACCCTTAAGGTCACCTCCGTGATACCTTTTTACATTGGCCTTATCGTGCAAAGGAGTATTATCGTCTAAGCGAAGTTTTGTTTCATTATTATCCGTATCTCCGTCGAAAAAGCGGTCGGTCATAATGAAATATATAATCTCGTCCCTCCAATCGGCCGGACCGTTTGATCTTGGAGTCGGCGCGGGTAAAGATATATCCGTACTATCTACCCAAGGATCTTTTTCGGTATCATCAGTAGTATTGTTACCACAATTCAACATCAGCAACGCAAAAAAAACTATAAACGCTAATATATAAAATTTCTTCTTCATAATAATTTACCTTAAATAAATATAGCGGGTATTACCCGCTATATTTATAAATTTTATTCTATTTTTCTATTAAAATAACTCCATTTTGATGAGCGGTAAAAGTAACTTTTCCGCTAGAGACAGTCGCCGTATCTCCCGTATAAAAATCTGTAAGAACTTCGCCGTCGTTAAATACTCCCGATACGCTTACTTCGGTTGCTCCGCTCGAGTCAATAACGCAAATTACTTTATCGGTATCTTTTATCCTGCTAAATGTGTAGGGGACGTCGGCAATTTTAGCGTGAGCTCCCGCTCCAATAGCTATATGCTTTTTTCGGAATTTTGTCATAATAGACCAATGAGTTAGCGTAGACTCTTTATCGGTATTCCAAACATCGTCGCCACTAAAAATCATTTTTGATCTTGTTCTTTGAGGTTCATCAGTCCCAGATGGATAAGAATGTCTTTCTCTAGCGCATTCATCGCCATAAAATATCTGAATAGCTCCTGGACAAAGTAATAGTAACGAACCGGCAAGTTTTTGTTTCTCAATAATCGATGATGCTCCAGGATAAAATGTATCTGTATTTTTAGGATATCTTCCTCCAGAAAAAAATAAAAATGTATCATGTGAAGATAAATAACTCAATACATTAAAATCTTTTACATTATTTATTGATGTTGAATAAAGTGAATATGTACTTTCAATATTTTGTGGATCAGTTAAAACTGAATTATTGATTTTAGATTGAAAATCAAAATTTATTAATGAGTTAAACCCACCTGAGATAAAATAATCATTTCTTGAAAGACCAGAACTACCGTATCCCCATACCTCGCCTGTCATCCAAAAATCAGAATCATCAATTTTTTTACTTGGATTATTTTTCTTCCATTCTCTTAGCGCATATGTTGCGCCAATTTTTAATTCATTCCATGCGGACAATTCAACATGCTTTGCTGTATCGCACCTAAAACCGTCTACTCCATATTCCCTTACCCAATCTATCAACCAACTAATTATATAATCTCTTACTGTAAAATCTTGATTCTCGATTGCATTAGTATCGACTTTATTTTTTAAAATGTCAGGCAATCCAACATATCTTGTTTTTTCTGTGTAGAAATCAGGTAAATATCCAACTCCCTCGTACAATGGATCTCCGCCGCTAAACTCATAATATCTTCCATCAATTCCATCTCTTGGTTCAGGTCCCAATCCAGCTCTAATCCAATTTGCCCCCCACCATCTAAACCAATCAATATGAGAATAATCAATTAATGTATGGTAATTTGTTAATGTCGCTGATTCCCATCCTGTTTTTAAAACATTTGGAATCTGCTCTGATAAGTCTTTAATATTGCTATACCCTGGATGATTCATCACTACATCAAAAATAACTTTTATTCCCCTGCTATGAGCCGTATCAATAAACTCTTTTAATTCATTTTCATCTCCCATATTTGCATCTAATTTTGTAAAATCTAGAGCATAATAGCCATGATATGAATAATGTTTAAATTTATTACTATCTCCAACTACCCATCCATGTATTTGTTCATAAGGAGCAGTAATCCAAATCGCATCAACTGTCAAATCGTTAAAATATCCTTCGTTTATTTTGTATGTTAGTCCCTTTAAATCTCCGCCATAAAAATGCCCTGAAGTATTTGTTAAGCTTTCTCTTCCATAGGACAGGTCATTACTCGTATCCCCGTTATAAAACCTGTCTGTAAAAACAAAATAAACGATTGCGTTATCCCAATCCTCTGATATTTTATAATCAGAAGGTATAATTTTCTTCCATAACTTTATATCATCTTCTTCGTTATCATTGCCGTTATTATTAGTACAACTTGTCAATATAAAAAAAATTAATATAAAACTTATAATTTTTGATATTTTTATTTTCATTATAATTCTCCTAATATTATAAATAAAATAAGGGGAAAATAATTTTTCCCCTAATCGTATTTATTTTTTAAAAATAGCAGTAGTAAGCGGTTGTAATGTTATACCTGTAAAATCTGAAGATATATCGACAAAATTTGAATTTAGTATTCCACTTGTGTTTACATTATCCCTATCAACTATTAATTTTGCGCCATTGATATCGTTCGAGACATCAAAAGTATTGATATCTACTTCGTTATTTGACGCATTTAAATATATCAAATAGATATTCCCTGAAGTATCAACATTTTTATAACCAAATGTTAAAGAATAGCTATCGCCAGAAACAGGATAAACTAATGATACATTATTATCTATGGTAGTATAACTACCTAATTTAAATGCGTTTGTTGATTTTCTTAATTGTATTAACCCCTTTACATAATTATACAACTTTGCTCCATTTTTTGTATTATCTAAAGCGCCATCTTTATATGCTAAATTCCAGTCAATTTTGTTTATTGCATCTGAAGAATCATAAGAATTTCTAACAAAATATTTTCCTGAAGATTCAACATACCTAACATCATAATTAGTAGAAGTCCACCCTTCTAAAGTTGGATCTCCTTTATACTCTTTTGATCTTCCCATTTCATCGCCGGCATGAATAAATGCAACTCCTTGACTCGTTAGCATCATCGCATACCCCAGCTTCATCCTATTAAAAATCTCATCGTCATTTGACAAATCCTTTGAAAAAGCCACTGTATCGTATAAAGTAAAACCGTCATGCGCTGTCATATATAAAAGAACATTGTCTGGACTTTGAGAAATATGTAAACCATCTTTTGAAATAATGCTTCCTTTGACGGTCTTTATAAATTTACTTGGCAACCTTGAAACTCCAGTTATGTATCCGGGTTTTCCTTCATCAAATCCTCCAGATTTCATGAAATCTCGAAAATAATCGCTAAAAGCCGCCGACGGCGAACTAGACGCTTTCATCCATGCTATATCCGCCCCAACAACTCCAATGCCTTCATAATCTTTTGACGGCCCGTCAAACATAGGATACCAGCCCTCTGCTACAAATAATGTTTTTGAATTTAAAGCGCTAGCTCTCGTATATCCGTTCGCTATAGTCCTATTATCAACTATACCCATTAAATCAAATCTGAAACCATCAACGCAATACTCTTTAGTCCAATATTCCAAAGAATCAATTATTATTTTCCTCATCATTTTATTTGTAGATTCAGTATCGTTACCGCATCCTGATTTATTCGTAAAATTCCCATCCTTTTTCCTATAAAAATAACCTTCTGGCGCAAAATATTCTAAAATGTCTCTTTTTGCCGTATGGTTATATACAACATCCAATATCACCCCCATACCGGCATCGTGAATTGCTTTAATCAGTTCTTTCAGTTCCTTTATCCTTAAAGTTGGGTCATTAGGATTTGTAGAATACATCCCTTCAGGACTAAAATAATTATGAGGGTCATAACCCCAATTGTAGTTATTTGATTTATACGAGTATTCATCCTCTCTCGTAGTTCTTTTACTTTCATCGCCATAATAATATGATAGCACAGGTAAAAGTTGGACGTGAGTTACTCCTAAATTTTTTATATGATCTAATTTTTCAATAAAAGACTTATATGTGCCAAATGGAGCCGTTGTAGTAATATCTGGAGAAGAAGTAAAGTCTCTAACATGAATTTCGTAAATAATTGCATCTTTTCTAGAATTATATCCGTATATGTTCGCATTAGGATCGGTATAATGAGCATAAGCCCCAGAAACCCATCCGGTAGGATTATGTAACGAAGGATTGATTACAGCTCCTTTACCTACTTGATCCGGAGATACTAGAGGGTTTTCAGAAAATTGAGCCATTGATTTCGCATAAGGATCTAGACATCTATAAATTTTAGTTCCATAATGAATTTCATATTGATAATATTTCCCTTCAACTCCAGATAATTCTTTTGACCAAACTCCCCCTGTTCCTTTTATCATATCGTTTGCTGAATCTGGAGAATCATTAGCTTGATTCCATGTCGAATAAATATTAAGAACAACTTTGGTTGCAAAGGGCGACCATACTTTAAACACAGGAATAGCCCCTGAAAAGTCTATACCCAGAGTCTCCGATATAGCCGGAGTTAATGTGGAGCTATTATCTATTAGATTATTTGAAGCAAACAAGTTTTGTTTAGGCCTATCATTAAATTGAATTTTATACTCTTTTTCAAAATTAAAAGCTCCGGTAGATAATGCGATTTTTCCGGTTTTAGAATCAATTGCCATATTTTTTGTAACATTTACTTCAACATCATTTTCAAATAGTTTAAATATATCATTTGCAGTTATTCCAATAATAGTAGATAAACTAATTTCAGTAGTTGATGTTATTGAAGCCGCTAAAATATCATTAACTGTGTTTTCTGAAGCTAAAATACCGTCTGTATAAATGCTAGACCAAAACCCATCAATTAAATATATTTTTTTATTTACAACAGGATTGGGCCATACTAAATCGGCAGTTTGACCTCCGCTCCAGTTAATTATAAATTTTAAACCGGCGGTTGCCACGTTTGTTGGACCGGTAAATTCCTTATAAACAAACTTTATGTTATTTATAGTTTCTACGCCAGTAAACGAACCTAAACCTGGCCACGGACTTGGTTGAAAGCTCGAATCGTTCCATACATATAAACCGTATCCGCTATAATTTCCATCAAATTTATAGAAATATACCCTATACGTTGAGGATTCTTCTATTGTGTTGCCGCCATTTTGTACCGTTCCCGGCGCGCAACAAATCAATAAAATACATAGTAAAAAACAAATAAAAATTCTTTTAATAAATAATGACGGATAACATCAATCCCAAATTTATCAATCAAACTTTTCAAATCAACCGCGTTGCCCAAACTTTTAGAAATTTTTTGTCCGCTCACCGTAATAAAGCCGTGAATAATAATTTTACTGGGTAAACGAACGCCAGCCGATAAAAGCATTGCCGGCCAATAAATACAATGAAATTTGGAAATATCCTTGCCAATAAAATGCCAGACTTCGGTTGAAGGATCAGCCCACCACGCTCGATATAAAGGCGAATTATTGCTGTA
>JAGOCL010000125.1 GCA_017998755.1 Spirochaetota bacterium
GGCTAAATATTCGACTATGCCGAAAACAAAAATAGCCGAATCGATCAGACAGCTAAAAGCTATAATTGGCGAAGATAAATAAATATTTTTGTATAACGATTCCAAGTTTTTGTTGTTATATATAATAAAAGCTTTGGAGGAAATTATGTACAAAATATTAATGATTATAGCGTCGTTTGCTTTTTCATGTTCCGTAGTTATGACGGACAATTCTGTAATAAACAAATCTAAAGTACAGATCGAGTTTTCGCGTAACGTCGCTTACGACCTGACGCATATTTATTTTGAAAACGTTAATAATAAAACTTTCTCTTTCGGTAAAAATCTCGGATCGGTAGATAATTTGATTGAGGTTTATCCCGGCGAATATAATATTTATTGCTATGGATTTAATTATCTCGATAACGGCAAGCTCCTTTTATCTGAATATTTTTTTATAAATAAAATGATTAAATATCAAACGGACGATTTTATGTTTATAGATATGCGGAAATTATCGCCGGAATTGTTTTTGTCCAAATATGAAAACGGGATATATAAAATTGAGATAAATATTAATGAAACTCAAAACTTGTTAAAAATGTCTTCTTTGTCGATAAAAGAGCCAGATGAAGCAAAAAAAGCGCTTGATTTTGCTTTCGATCCGGATATCTGCGCTTATTACGCTTTTTTTGAAGATAACGACGTAAATAATACTGCGTTAAATTACTCATTTTCTTTAAAAAATAAATATGACGCGACCGAATTATTAGGAGAAGAAACGGCGGTATCAACAATCGCGTATACAAATATACCGCTAAGCGGTATCGCGCTTAAAAACGAATGAATGATGTAAAAATACAGGTTAAAAAAAATCAATATTCAAAAAAAGAGCCGCCGATAAATTCTCTTAATATCGAAGTAGAAGGGACGTTTGCCGTTGGAGCCGATAGTATATAGCTCAAGAATTTTTGCAATCTGACCGCTTCGCTATATTCTTCGTCGTAGGGTTTGATCTGCATTAAAAGCGGCTCGGCAAACGGTTTTAACACCGCGAGTTCGTAATCAAGCGCCGTATTCAGATAACCGTCGGCGTTGTTTTGGAACGGGAAGATATATTTTTCCTCG
Source organism: Spirochaetota bacterium (assembly GCA_017998755.1). Taxonomy (GTDB): domain Bacteria; phylum Spirochaetota; class GWE2-31-10; order GWE2-31-10; family MWDO01; genus MWDO01. Next base: position 1,108 of record JAGOCL010000125.1, read on the forward strand.
CCGTTTCTTACCGAAGGCCACATTTGAAAAGTTTTTTTAGCGCTGTGTCCTCGATATTTGTAATCCCTGACCATTCTCCTTAAAAGGCGGTTGTCTGTCGTAGGAATTCTGTTGTTGTCGTCTAAATTAATTTGCGTTAGCGCGGAAATGTATATTTTATATTTCTCTTTTGGATTTATCGAGCTTGTCAATTTGTCGTTTAAACAGTGGATGCCTTCTATAACGATCATTTCATTCTGATTTAACGCTATTTCTTGTTCTGAAATTGAGGATTTGCCTGTAAAGAAGTTGTAATAAGGCAATTTTACCGTTTTGCCTCGTAGAAGATCGCTAAGATTTTCATTAAGAAGTTCAAGATTTAAGGCGTCGAGCGATTCATAATCAGGTTTGCCGTTATCGTCTAGCGGAGTCGCGTCGCGGTCTATAAAATAGTTGTCTATCGAAATTGTGATAAGTTTTAGACCCGACGATTGAAGTTGTAAAGATATTTTTTTAGAAAAAGTTGTTTTCCCCGAAGAGGAGGGACCCGCAATAGAAATAAGACGAACGTTTTCTCTTTTAGTAAAAATATCGTCGGATATCTTTATTATCTGCTTGAATTGAAGGTTTTCAGCTATTTGTATATGGTTGTCTATTTCGTTGTTGATGATTATTTCATTAAGACTTCCAACGTTATCTACCTTCAAAACTTTGCATATATCTTTTGTTTCTTTGTAAACGTCAAAGATCTTTTTTTGTTCGATAAAAGGCGCGACTTTCTCGGGATCGGATTTTTTAGGGAATTGCAATATAAACCCGTTCCTGTAATGTATCAGATTAAAAACTTTTAGTACTTTAGTATTTGAAGCAAGAGGTCCGTCGAAAACTTCGAAAAAGTTGTCGCATCTATAAATAGAAAGTTTAGACATATTTAAACCGGAAAGAAGTTTTATTTTATCTTCTCTGTTATTTTCTTTGAAATAATTAATCGCTTCCTCATAACTGATTCTTTCTCTAAATATCTGTTTTTGAGCCGATACTTCTTCGAACATAGCGGTTTTTATTAATTTCAGATCGTTAACGGTCAATAAAGCGCCGTATAGATCAAAGTAATACCCCGGTCCGAGCGAATGTCCGATATGCAATTTCCTGTCCGGGAATATTTCGGAAACTACCTTAGCCAATAAAAAAGAGAGACTTCTTCTATAAACTTCCATACCGAAATCGTTTTTTATTGTAAGAAATTCTATTGTTGAATTTATTTTTACGGAAAACGAGAGGGACGTTACTTCGTTATTTACTTTAGACGCTATATAATCTTCGTCGGATAAATATTGAAAGAGCTCGTAAATTTTTGTTCCTCTTTTGATCGTTACGCTCTTATCAATATTTTTTATATAAACTGAAACGTTATCGTTCATATTTCCCCCGGAATTTATTATCTTTTGATTTTTAACATTTCATAGGTTTTATTTATGATTATTTCAGAACTTAACGGCTTAGTCAGATAGCTTGTCGCTCCGTATTTTTTAGCTTTTAATATATACTCTTTTTCGATCATAGCGGTTATTACTACTATCGGAGTATTAAAACCCGAGCTTCTGAGCCTCTGCATAATCTCAAAGCCGTTCACGTCGGGCATCATTAGATCTAAGAAAACCAAATCAGGGATATTTTTCTTGAAATCGTCTAAAAATGACTTTCCTGTGTCGTATATAAGTATATTCCAGTTGTTTTCGGATAAAACCGTCGCTATATACTCTAAAATATGCAGATCGTCGTCGATTACGGCTATATTAAATTTATCGTCGGCGTTTCTTACTATTAAATTTGCGCTTTTATCCGACTCGGTTGAAAACTTAAAATCTAATATTTCCTCGAAGTTTTTTTCAGATACCTGAGATAATAATTGGGATACCAGATTTTCAAGTTCTTTTCCGAACGCGAATACGTCCCCTTTACCAAGCGAATTTATCGCTTCTTTAATATCTTCTGTTATTTCAATATTTTTGTAAGAATCGTTTAGCGTCAGGCATTCTTTTACGAACGGCAGACCGGTTAGTATCTTAATAAATGAAGTAGGGGTATTAGTAGCTTCGGTTACGCAATTCATAAGAAGTCCCAAAAGTATGCCCGCGTCTTGACTGAACTCGATATCCGTTATGATGATGAGGATTTTGGGGTACTTGACTTTCGAATTTTCTAAAAGTTGTATGATTTTATATTTTGCTATTTCTATCTTATCTTTGTTAAATCCGCCGGATATTTCGATAAAAAGTAAATCTTCGTTCAAGTGAATGTCAATTAATGAGTAAGAATCGTCTATATCTATGGGGACTTTGAGCGTTTCAGATATCGCGTTGAATAACAAATCAACTTTTACCGGTTTAGAAATGATCTTTGTTACTTTATAAAATATCAAACGCTCGATAATGGGTCTGTCAATTTTATTTGAAAGTAAAATCACCGGTATTTCGGCAATATTTTTGTATTGCTTTTTTTCGCGTATAAAATCCAGTCCCGATAGTCTGTTTAAAATAAGATCCATAATCACAAGGTCGGGTACGACGTTCTTCAGCTTTATCAGTCCTTCAAAACCGTCCTTTGCCGATGAAACTTCAAAACCCAGATTCTCAAGTTTCTCGCATATATATCCTCTTAACAACTCGGAACTTTGAACTACTAAAATTTTCTTCATCTTGATCCCGTAAAAAATTATTTTTGTAATTAATATATTATCGGATATTTAATATATTAAAAATAGAATAATATTTCCTTAAAGTCAATTGTTTTGTATTAAATGATAATTATTAAATATTTTTTATTTTCAATAAAATTTGATAAAATTCATTGAAAAAATTGATTTTCTCTATTACTATGATAATAGTATTATTAAAGGGGTTGGCTTATGTCGGATATTATAAAAAGTTTTGAAACTGTTTACGATCAAATTGATACGACATATTTATCTAAAAAAATTCCAAAATTCAAATATTTGTTAAAGGGCGCCGAATCGAATATAAATAATCTGATGGAGTTGCTTGTTCGTAAATCTTTCTTAAAAGAGGATTTGTACAACTACAATTCAATCGACGGCGAAACAAGTTTTTTTCTTCCGGAAGAAAAAAACTTCATGGAATCCGACCGACCGTCAAAAATTTATGAAAGACTCAAAGCTACCGCTTACGCGCTTGATTTTTTATCGTCAAGCATACCGGAAACGGTAGATGAAATAACCGAGAAATATCTGGAAAATTGCCGAAAAATTCTTGATTACGTATCGTTTCATAATTTATCTTCTTCGAGCGCGGGCATTAACACAAAATCGGTAAAAGAAATTTACGATCGAGTTTTGTCGTGTCAAGACGACGTATATAAAAAAATAGTCGTAGATTCTATGAAGATATTATCGGACAATTTTCATACTATCCAGACGACTGTAGAGGAGATAACCAAATACAAGAAAGAGAAGTACAAATATAACTTTAGATACAAAGTGTTCCCTATATTGCCGGGAAATTTGAATGAGAAGCTTTTTAAAGAAAATCAGGCTCAATTTCTAAAGAATCTTGAAGATTTTATGAATAAAGAGCTTTTATCCGTTAAATATAATAAATTCTGGGTAGGAGAAGCTATAAAGGAGTGTTATAATTTAAACGAAATTGATTTTCTTGAAAGGTTGAAAAAGAATTTCTTATCCGATTTAGAAAAAAAGAAGACCGATAATATAATTAATTCCCCAAGAGAAAAATTGGTTAAGTTGATAGTCAATATGGCTAATCTTAAAAATTATATTGAAGAACTTTATTTCGACCTTGATTACAATATCAAGCTTATCAAAACGAGAGAGAAAAATTTTTCTGAGAAATTTCAAAATGTTTTAAGAAAAATTTTAAATATCGCTAACGACGAGGATTATTTTCATATAGAATATATCAATCCGTCGACAAAAGCTATAGAAAAAGACGTTATAAACGTAACCGAATTCCTTACTATGATCAAGAAAAAGACGGCGCTCTTTACCGAAATACTAAAGCCGACTTCAAATATATACGTAAAAATATCCAGAGGAACGGAAGACGCGCTTTATAAATTCTTAGACGATACTTATTTTTCGATTTTGCTTTTAAAAGAGAGGATATTAGGTATCGAGACGGAAATAAAATTAAATATTCCTAAAAAATTAAGAGGCAAACTTAGAGATTTATCGTCTAACGCCGAAACTTTAGGCGCTTTTGTAATGAAAATAGGCGAGCAAAGAAGGAAATTTATTATTTCTCAAGAGAAATTTTTACATAAAAAATAACAAATCAAGACTTCATCTTTCTAATCAGCCAGATATAGTTCTTTTTGCACTCTTTCGAGCCTTTATCCATACCTTGTTTCCAATATTCAAGGGCGTTTTTGATATCGCCTAAACGGAAGTATGAAAGTCCTATTCCCCCGTAAGCTTCGACGTTATCGGGATTTTTATCGAGAGCTGATTTTAGGAAATATAAAGATTTATCGTAGTTTTTCTTTATATAATATACGCTTCCGATGTGGTAATAATATTTTGACAGTAATAACGGATCTTTTGATTTTGACGCGTTTATAGCTTCGGTCATATATTCAATAGATTCGGTATATTTCTTTTCAAGATATAAAATAATTCCTACATAATAGTACGATTCTTCCGTAAAGCTATTGTAATGAATAAGTTTTTCAAACATTCTTTTTGACTCCGCTAAACGGTTATTCTTAAAAAGTTCGCGGGCGTTTTTATGCGCTTCTAAAGCTAGCTCATCGGAAATAACTAACGATCCGTTAGTTATAGTTTTGTTTTCTCTATAGTTAAAAACCGGATTAGCTGAAAGAATTTCATTTAGATTTTTAGGCGCCGACAAGTCGCTTTTGTCTTCTTCCAAAATTCTATCGGGATCGGTTTTATCGTACATAAGAGAAGGAACAACGTCGGTTGTCTCGTCGCTAAATATTATAAAGTTTGTCTTTTTTGACTTGTTATCGCGTAATTGTTTCTTTTCTTGCGGAGCGATTTTCAGTTCGATAGTCTCTTTCGGATCTTTTTCAGAAGATTTTATTTCATCTTGTTTTTCTTCTACGACCTCTTTTGTTTTGTCGGTCTCTTTTGGTTTTTCAACGTCGGTTTTTTCAATAATATCGTCTTCGGTCTTAGTTTTCTCCGCAGTTTCAACGATTTTTTCGTCGATATCTTCGTCTACGAATAATAGTTTTTCTTTTTTATTTGGCGTTACTTCGTCGTCTATGGTTGGAATTATCTTGTCTTTTCGAACAATTTCTATATCTTGATCGATTATAGCGACTTTTTCTTTTATTTTCTCAGGTATAGTCTGTTTATCGTCCTGTTTTGGCGTAGGAACTTCTTTTATATCTTCTTCAATTTGTTTTTCCGCAATATTAGGTTCGTCTATATCTTCATCCGTAAAGTAAAATGATTCTTTAGCATCCGGTTTCATAGAATAAACGGGATCTTCGTTGGGGAATAACTTCTTTTTTTCTACGACAAGTTTCGTTTCATAATCGTCGGTAAAAATATCTTTCTTCATCATATCGGGGCGCGTATTATATCGAGCGTCTAGTTGGGGATTTTGAACTTCAACTTTGATTTCTTCCGGTTTCTCGGTTATCATAGCTATAGCTTCGGTGCCTTTGGTTATCGAATCGACATACTCTTCTTCCTTTATATCCTCTTTTGTTTCGGAATATATTTCAGACGCCGCCGTTACTGCGTCGTTAGTATCCATGGATAAGATGTTTGTTTTATCTTTGTTTTCATCAGACGCCTCGACGACCGCTTCCGACGCCGAAGTTATAGAGTCGAAGTTATCAAAATTTGAAACGGCGTTTTTGTCGATTATTTTTTCAGAATCGTCAACGACCGCCTCAGACGCAGACGTAACGGAATCGGTCGTCGCGTTTACAGAGTAATTATTGTTATTATTTTTAATTATCGGATCTATAATATCTTCTTTCTCGTCCGATATCTTCTCCGACGCTCCGGTTACGGCGTCTTTAAACGAATTAGCGTTATCAAAAGAGTCTTTGGACGATAAAACTTCATTATCGGCGTTTTC
>JAGOCL010000126.1 GCA_017998755.1 Spirochaetota bacterium
TCTTTTAAATTCTGCATCTCGAAATTAATATTCGACGTTTGATCCATCGTTCAACCTCTTCTTTATATAATACCATAAAGATTAATATTATCAATTAATATTTTTTTTTTTTATTTTTTTGAATATCTCTTGATATATTTATTAATGAATGGTATATTCAAGTCAAAATATCAATAAAAGGATTTATTATATGCCAAGAAACATGATATATCAGTATGTTAAAGATTTTACCTCTGGAAGAATTGCATCAGGTTTTGGTCATTGTTACAGAGTGTATCATCTTGCTAGAGAACTTGACGTAACAGATTACGACGACGAAGTCTTATACGCCGCTTGCTTTCTCCACGACATCGTATTAGGCGAAAACGGACACGTCAAATCCGGAGATAAGGCCGAACAAGTTCTTCACGAAGTCGGATTTCCTCCAAGTAAAATATCTTCCGTAGTAGAAGCGATTAAGTCGCATTGGCCCGGATGTACTCCATTATCCGTTGAAGGCAAATTATTGCACGACGCCAATCTGCTAGACAGCTTGGGAGCCATCGGTATCGTCAGACTTTCTATAGGAGCATTTTTTTGGTACCATTACAAAAATTTGAACGAAGTTTTGGATTTAATCAAAGATTACAGAGCAAAATCGGATCTATTAATATATCCAAAATCAAAAGAACTTTCCGTTATAAAAGTTAAGTTTATGGATCAATTGATTGACGAGCTTAATAAAGAAGAAAATCTTTAAATGAACGAATACGCCGAGTATAAGAATATCTTGATTCAAAGAACGATTAAAAGCCTTGAAAAGAATTTCTTCGACGTAATATTTTTAAAAAATAAGCTCGAAGTATTATCATATCTCGTAGAACTCATACCCTCCGACTCGGTCGTAGGGTATGGCGGTTCGAGAAGTCTTGAAGAAGTCGGATTCTTCGAACATTTTACTAAGGAGCGTTATCCGAACCTCCTTGATAGAAGAAGCGAAGGGCTGACTCAAGATCAAAAAAGAGCTTTTCAAATATCCGCTCTGTCGTCGGATTTTTTTCTATGTTCTGTCAACGCCCTATCTATGGAAGGGGATTTGGTTTTTATTGACAAATGGGGCAATAGAAACGCCGCCATGACTTTCGGACCAAAAAACCGTATAGTCGTCGTAGGAAAAAATAAAATTGAAAAAACGCTATCCGACGCTTTATCGAGAGCTCAAAATGTCGCCGCAGTATTAAACAACATCAGATTTAATACAAAAAATCCTTGCTCGGTTCAAGGTCATTGCGTTAACTGTTCTTCCCCCGATAGATTATGTAGCGTTACTACCATTATCAACAGATGCGCTCCGAGCAAGTCGATAAAAGTTATCATTGTCGATGAAAATCTCGGTTTTTAAAAATAATCGTTTGAATTTTTCAAAAAATGATTTATTCTCTATAATATGAAAAATATTTTTTTGGCGTTATCAATTTTTTTTTACATACCCTTTTTGTTCTCAACGGAAAATATTATATTAAGAAAATGCGCTCTAGTAGATTCTGAAAGAAATCAGAATATCCCATCTTACAATATTATAAAAAATGAAACGATTAGAACTCTCGAAACCCAAACTTATCTTGGAAAAATAAACTATTTTGACATAACCCTGCTTAAAAAGAATACAAATCTTATAACCGATCTTGACAACCTCGATAATTTGAAACTATTTTACCTTAAAACAGATATCGATTCATTAATTCTTATAGACGTAATAGAAGATTACGATCATTATACGATTGACGTTAATATAGTAGATATTATAAATAATTTGGACTATATCAGAAGTTATAACGTATCAAAGAGGTATTTTTACGACGATCTTGACAGATATGCCGAATTTATCAAAAACATTACAGAAGACGACTTCAAACCCGTCGAATTTAACGAATTAAAAAGAAAAAAAAAGAATCAAAAAATGGAGTTAAGAAATAATCCTCTTTATAACCTAAGTTTTTCGACGGGTTTAGGTTTATCTTTTGGAAATACTTCAGATAACGAAAGCCAAATAATATCGGCGGGCCCGAATATTTATATAAATATTAACGCTAAACTTAAGTCGTTTTATTTGGGAGCGCTTTTTGAATGGACTCCGCTTTTTAACGAACCGCTCGATAGGTTTAGTTCAAATGAAAACGATAAAAATAAGATATTTCTAAATAACTACTTCGGAAGCGTCTCTTTCGGCGGACTGTTTGCGATAGAGACTTTTTTATTCGGAGGAGGTACTGCTTTTTCATATCAAAGCGTTTATATCCGAATTCTAAATGATTCGAGCGGTTCGTTTGAGTTTTCTATAAAGAACTTCAATTTATTATTTTTTTATCTCAAATTTTCTTTTATTCCGGTCAAAGAAGCGGTTGTCTCTCTGGACGTAGGTTCATTTTTCTCAATTTCAGATATTAAAAATATTACCCCCGCGCCTTACTTTCCGCTATATTTGAATTTTAGTTTTTCATACGTTTTTTATAAAAATGTTTTTTTTGAGATAAATATTCCGGCGTATTTGATCCAAATAAATAACGCTCAGAATTATAAAAAGATTTTTATGAGATTTATCTTCGATATAGGACTAGGTTTTAAAATAGAGCGGTATAAAAAATGAAAAAACTTTTATTTATATTATTAATATTTACCGGCGCGTCGCTTTTTTCTCAAACAGAAAATATTTTTTATAAAATTCTTATTAGAGAATTTGAGAACTTAGACGCTGAAACAGAAACCGACTTTATGAGAAACTTAATTATCGATACGGCAAAAAAAGAATTGACTACAAAGTTCGACGTTATCTCTTACGAGGAGTTTTCCGCTTTATTAGTAACGGACGACAAAGAAAAAATTCTCGATCAGGCGTCGATTGAAAAAATCGATTTTTTCTGCTCGGGCTATTACTTGAAACGAGGCGACCTTGTTAAAGTTACGTTAAAATTTTACGACGTTAAGACCTCTTTATTAATATATACCAAAGATATGTATTGCGAGAACTTCGTCGATTTATACGGAATAATCGCAAACGAGACAAGAGACTTGATGAAATTCGCCTTTGATTATATAAACGAAAATAAAACCAAATCGTCTCAAAAAAGCGATTATAGGAAAAAAGATATTGTAAGTTTAGACGACGAGAACTTCATATTTTGTCAAACGGGACTCGTATATTCCAATCTCAATTTTCACGCTTTATCGCGAGACGTTTCTAACGATATAGATATCTCGTCTTATAAAAACCGCCAAACAAATTATTTCTCGCCAATGTTTAATTTTGAAATTTATAAGTCTTATAACGATAACCTTCACGGATTCGGAATAATGTTTGAAATTCCGATTGATTTTCAAATACCCAGATTTTTCATGAACAACAAATTATCTTTGAGTTACAATTTGGGATTGAAAAAGAAATACTTTTTTAAATTCGGTTTGGAACTCGTAAATTTGAGTTATTCAAAATATTCAACATCTTCCGGCTCGTCTATTAACGTCTCATTTTTAGGGATAGGATTTGCGTTTAATTTCAGATATCTGATCGACGTCGCAAACATTTATTTCGACATAGGATTTGAGCTTACCCCTACTATGCCGTTTATAAAAAACCGGGATAACTCAGGATTTGTTCCGTTCAATTTTATCGTCGGCAATAGCTCTCTGGGAAATAGCGTTTACATCCCTATTTCTATTTCAAACGCTTTCGGGTATTTTTTGAATAAAAATATCGGAATATATATTTCGAATAATATATACATTATTATAGCGGATTACAAAACCAAAACCTACGACGGCGTTATCTTCGATTACGGTAACGACTTAGGAATTGGCGCTAGGATAACGCTGGGCCTGATTTTTAAAAGTTTTTTTAACTGACGAAAATGTTCTTAATCTATATTTTATTCCATCTGTATCCGCTACTAAAATAAAAGCCCCCTTCGGCGAGGACGTTAAACTTCTTCCAGATGCCTTCGGTATTGTTACCGGTATCAAAATATATTTCAGAGTATAATACAGCTCCAAGCCGCGCCTCGGCGGATAGATACAAATTTTTACTATGTTCTGTCAAACCCATTGACTCTCCTAAAAAATCCAGCCCGCCAAGCGCGGAAAATCCGATTGGAAATCCGTCTAAAAATCCTCCGTATATCGCCCCGCCGACAAAAGGCTCTATGCCTTTAATGCCGGTACTCGCGAAATTATACTTTAACGATATTTCTAAAGACGGCATAACAAAGTTCGTAAAATTAATGCTGAAACCCAGTATCAAATCGTTAATAAATCTGTATCCCCAAACAAAATGTATATCAAAATTGGGCTTTACGTACGGATCGAAAGTTCGAGGAAACTTATGCGGCGTCGGCATACCGTAGCTATCGATACCGGAATACTGTTCGTTATCAGAATTATAGTATAAAAGCAGTATTCTAACTAAAACCTTTCTGGCGTTTATCGATTTCTGAATAATATCGGAATCGTTTTCATTAATAATTCGGTAAACATTATTTTTTTTATCTAATTTATAGTTCTTTAAATACCCTTTTTCAACGTTATTTATATTTAACAATACGTTCTTTTTTAAAACGGTCGAATAAAATACAATTAAGGGCTTTTCAGTATCTAAAATATAATTGTCGCTTGAATTGTCGAGTTTATAAATAGAATTAATAAACGATAAGTCGGTTTTATCCTTGATCGAATTTAATATTTCCGTTTCAAAATAAGTTTTATTATAAGAATCTTTTATTTCGTCAAAACTCGGGCCTATTTTATCCATTTTCTTTTTGGTTAATCCTTTTTCAACGTCGACTTTTAATAATATTCCGGTTCTACCCTGCAAAAAAAAACCTTCGTCTGCAAATAGAAAAAAAGTTAGCGCGGTAAACAGAATAATAAAATATCTCCTCATATAAACTTCTCCAAAAAATAATAATTTTAAAATATTTCGCGTCTTTATCTTTTATAAAAAAAGATAAGCTCAAGTCGATTATTGAATATTTTATCGAATTTTTCAATATATTTAATATCAATTATATAAAATTCATATAGTTTTAAAAAATTCAACTTTAATAATTGAAATTTAAAATAAATTTAAAAAAAATGATTATTTTTAAAAAATATCATTGACATAAATTTGGAAATATCATAAAATTCTTTAGTCGCGCTTTTTTCTTTCAAAGTACGATATATGAAACATATTTAAAAAGAATCGCATATTCTTTTTTCGGGGGGGGGATATGGATCTATTAATTCTATTTTTATCAGTCTTTAGTTCTATTTCTATCGTATTAATCGGAAGATTTCTTGATAAAAAAAATAGAAGTTTTGAAAAAATTGCCAAACTTTCTAAAAACATCAAAGAAGACTTGTATCATTTTGCTGAGGAAAAGTTTCAATCTTTAAAAGACTTTGACAACTGTATAGACGTTTCTCTTCAAAAAGGGGACGGTCTGCTTGAAGTCTTAAACAAATCTATAAACGAACTTGAAGAAAAATATAACAGTATAGATAAAGAGAAAGAAAGAGTATCTTCGTTTTTTCAAAAAATTGACATTTTGGATAACGATCTCCGAAATATCGCCGAACAAGCTCAAGAGATACAAAACAGTAAAGAGCTTATCGAATCCGTTGAAAATAAAATTGATAAATTTAAGAAAGAAATAGCTCTCGTTGAAAAAGATATGTATCGAATCAGCGACGATCTCAAAAAAGAGAACACAGAGCAGTTAAAACAAATCAAAACCGCCGTAATTGCGGAAACGGAAGTAGAACTCTCTTCAATTAAAGAAAATATTTCCGCGCTAAGATCAAACTTAACTTTAGGCAATCAAGAAATGGCCTCGGTTATCAAACAAAACGGAAAAGAATTGAGAGAAGACCTGGAAAACACCCGTATTTCTATAGAAAACCTTAAAGAAGTTTATAATAAACAGTACGTTGAATCAATTGAACTTTTTAAAGAAGAAATATCCTCTATCGACAACACCGTTACCAAAATGAAAGAGAATTACGTTACCGACGTTGTTGAAAAAATCAAAGAAATTGATAAAAACAACGAAGATAAACTTGAATATTATAAAAACAGCTATAAAGAAGTATATATAAACTATGACAATTTAATAAATGATAAGTTATCCGCTCTCGAAAATACCATAAATTCTTATGAAAACAGGGCTTCCAATATAGAAAAAGACTCAATTTCGAAGTACGAAGAGATAAAAAACAGAAATTTATTCGAACTAAGGTCTTCATATCAGAATATTTTGAAAGAAATCGAACAATACGGCGCAAAAATTGGCGATAACGTCAAATTCAATATCATAACGACGGGCAAAGAGACGGAAGACAGGTATAAAAATATCTATGAAAAGCTAAAATCTCTCGAAAACGAAGCTATGAACAAAAATATTGATTTTGAAAACCAGATAACCAAATCGGTAGAAAATTTTAAAAATATTCAAATTGATTTTGATAAACGCGCTTCAGAAAAACTCGAGAACTTCAATGAAATGTTTGAAAGAATCGGGGCTTCGGGCTTAAATCTGGAGAACGAAATATTTGCCTCTATCAAGAATAACTTATCGACTTTTAAATCCGACATTAACGACAAGCTAAAAGCTATAGAAATAGACGTAATTAATTCAAGATCTTTATTCGAAGAAGAAATTAACGCATTTTCATCTAAAATCGGCAATATTAAAGATGAGATATCTGAAATTGACCTAAATCTTCAAAGTTCAAAAGAGTATATATCGGAGAAAACAGACTCGGTTAAAGAAGAAGCTTTAAAAGAAATCGAGAACGTTAATCTGCAAATCACAAATAACGTCTCAATGTTGAAATCGTATTACGATAATGAAAAAGAAAAAGTTTTTGAAAAAATCGACGAGTCTGTCAGATCTCTATTAAATTCTTCCGACGACAAATCTGCGGAAATAGCCCAAAAATACAATCAAACGCTTGAAAATATCGAAAAAGAACTGCAAAATATCAAAATATCGTATTCCGACAAAATATCTTTGATTGAAAGCGATATTTACAAAAATGCGGACAAAATCGAACAAGAGTTGCTCGCTAAACAAAACGCCGTCGCCGACATCCTTTTTGAGAAGTTCAACGTCGTTAAAAACGAAATTGAAAACGACAATATTCAGAC
>JAGOCL010000127.1 GCA_017998755.1 Spirochaetota bacterium
TTTTCCATCTTTTTAGCTAGTAGTTTAGATATAAATAATACGTAATGATGGTATTTTTTTATTATAACCATAAAGTCTTTTTTTGGAATCTCTATAAGATGTCCTTCAGTTTTAGCGATTATATCCGCCGTTCTTCTATTGCTCAGTAAAAACGACATTTCTCCCAAAAATATATCGCTGGGATTTAACTCGGCAATTTTCTTTTTATTTACAAAAATATCGTAAACGCCAGTTACTATATAATATAAGCAATTTGAAGTGTCGCCCTGCTTCAAAATAACGTCGCCCGGTTTGATAAATAAATCCTTTTGAGATTGAAACCCTAAAGGAGCCGTTTTAGTGTCTCTATCGGTCTTTATCACAATTGTCGCTTCGTTCCCAATATCGTTGTAAGTCAACGAATCGACGTACATTCTAGTCATGAAAATACCTCTACCGTGTTGCCGCCAAAGGTCTTCTTCTGATATAGGATCGTAAGCCTTCTTTTTAAAATCGAAACCTTTACCGCAATCTTTAACGACAAAGGTCAAATATTCGTTTGTAAAAGTATAATCCAACTTCACTTTTCTTGCGTCAATCGTTGGATCTTTGCATTTTCCTTTTATTAGTTCATTTATATCGCCGCCGTTATCAAGAAAAGCGGATTTCTCTTCAAAATTGATTTCGCAATTTCCATGTTCTATTCCGTTCATTACAAGTTCTGTCAAAGCTATTCTTAGCGCGGTTTCTTTATTTGAATTAATATATTTTTCATTAACCAAAGAGGAAGTTATAATGTTCACATAGGAAGTAACCATCGAAGGATCGTTGTCAATTATAAATGTTCCAGACCTCTTATCTAAAATAATATTTGATAAGTCTTTTTGTATTGCGACTTGTCTGTTCTGAAGAATAATTTCCAATATTCTCGATAACATATAATCTATTTCTGTTATGTCAATATTAGATAAAACGTTTAATTTATTAAACTCTTCCGGAAGCGTATCGGTATCGTTTCTGTCTGTTATAACTATAAGTCCCGTTGAATGAAACCAAGGATCGCTATTTATATCTTTTAATAATCTTGCCGAATCTATAGATTTTTCATTTAAATTAATTATAATAAAATCCGGAAATTCATAATTTATAAAGTCTCCCGCTTGCGAAGTTGTTTTCAACAAAACCAAAGAAACAGTATCGTTCAGATTTTTATCTTTATCGCAGACGTTATTAATTGCAGTCAATATCTTATTATAAAGATTATCATCAGTAGTTACGACGCCTATTTGTATTCCCATCTCGCTTCCGCCTTAATCAATTACTAAAAACAACCGGTTTTAAAAGTTTAACTATCTAAAGAGACGACGCAAGTTTTAATATTCATTTTAGTCTGGTTCTCAGTTAAAGTAACTAACGAATTCGGATCGATAGAATTTACTATCCATACGTTGCCGCCGATAACTGAATTTTTACCTATAACCGTGTCGCCGCCTAATATAGTAGCTCCCGAATAAATCGTAACGTTCTCTTCAATTGTAGGGTGTCTTTTACGCCCCTTGATAATATTACCCTTTTCATCCTTAGGAAAACTTTTACCCCCTAAAGTTACCCCCTGATATATCTTAACATTGTCTCCAATCTCCGTAGTCTCGCCTATAACCACTCCGGTTCCATGGTCTATAAAGAAATTCTCCCCTATCCGGGCCCCGGGATGTATGTCAATTCCGGTTAGACTATGAGAGTATTCCGACATTATTCTTGGTATTAGCGGAATTTCTTTATTATAAAGAATATGAGCGATTCTGTGAATTGTAATAGCAATTAGACCGGGGTAGCTGAATATTATCTCATTATAACTTTTAGCGGCCGGATCTCCTTTAAAAGCGGCTTTAACGTCAAGAACTATTTTTCTCCGTAATTCCGGTATCGAATCTAATAAAAACATTGCAGTTTCGATCCCTTTTTCTACGCACTCGTCGCATAAGTCGCAATGCTGGTTTTTTATATCGTGGTTATGTCGAAAAGATTTAGCTATTTCAATCGATAATTTTTCGAATACGTCGTTAGCTCTGTCAATTAGAAAATATTTTATATTAACGCCGTTAAGCTCTTTTTCAGTAAAACAACCCGGAAAAATTATATCGATTAAATCGTTCAATATTTTAATAATATCTTTTTTTGACGGAATAGGATATTTATTAATGTGATACAACATAGATTCGCTATTAACGCTTTCAAGTATATTATTAACCGCGTCGTTAAGTCTATTCTCGATGTTGTTTTTCACAATAAACTTTTTTATCATCCGACTAAATCCCTCCAATCCCTATAGAACAATTATAACAAATATTCTATTTTATTTCAATTATTTTTCCGGAAGTTCTTCCAAAAACCTCGGGTTCGTACATTAATTCTACCGTACAAGGAGGAGTAGGATAAATACCGGGCGTCGTCGTTCTAAATTGGAAAGATAATTTCAAAGTCCCTTTATAATATCTGTCTATATAATATCTGACTTCGTTGTCGTAAATTTTTTGGACGGGGCGCGGCGAATACCAATACAAATCAGTATTGTTTTGCGAATATTCGGAGCCGGAATCGTACTCGAGCTCGGAAGACTTACTATTCCCCGCCGAAGTAACAAACGATCCGTCTATCGGTTCGGCTCCGGATGGAAGAGGTACTCGAACCGCCATAAATTCGCGGTCTCGACCGCTGGATATATATACTGTATATTTGTAAGTTTGACCAAGTTTATAAATATTATCGTACTCTACGTCGGAATTATCCGTTATTTTTGAATAAACAGAGACGCCCTCGTCTCTGGCCTCTATTTTATCCGAGTTTAATGCGTATCTCAAAGTTGCCGAATAAAATAACGTCCCATCGCCATCCTTTTTGAAAGATAAAGGCAAAGTCTTACCGGCAGATAATTTCAGCAATTCAGTTATGTTTATATCGTAAACTACGGGACTTTCGCTAATGCCTTTAAAGTTGTTATTTATTATTTCATTTCCGCCGAGGTTTATTTTCGCCAGAAAGTTGGTATTTTTACCGGATTCGGTTCTAAAAAGATTAGCAAAAGAGTATAATATCCAGCCGGTTGAATGGGTATTTCTCCAGTAACCGCTTTTTTGTCTGCTCATAATACTATTTACAAGACCTTCTATCATTCCGGAATCCGCCTTCAATTTTGAATAAAGCGTCAACAATAAAGCCATATCGGTCTCTTCATCCCAGAAATAACAGTCGTTAACGGCCTCTTTAGGTTGAGTAATATCGACGGTTTTTGTACCTACAGTAATATAATTCGAAAGAGCGTTAAATATTTTCTTTGCTTCCCAATTGTATCCGTTATTTATATAAGCTAAAGCCAGCAAAGCTCTTCCGGAAATCGGTAAATAATTCATTATATTTTCCAGCTCGTTTCCTCTTGTTTTAATATTTTCTCCGTCGAGAGATAAAACATAACAAGCGTACGTTTTATTAAACGCCGACAAATATTTAGAATTAATGTACTCGGTTTTGATATATGTTTTTAATAGATCCAAATCCAGGTTTTTAGGAATATTATATCCGAATTCTTTTGCTCTGATAAGAAGATGGGCGACCCTAAGCGAAAGATAATAGTTAGTATAACTCCAAGATTCAGTCCAGTAAGAAAATCCGCCGTTATACTTCTGATATGCCGGCAACTCTTTAAGTAAAGAAGAAACCGCGCTCTTTACGTCCTTTTCGTCGCCGTCTAATCCAAAATCTTTTGCCGCCTCTCCAAACATTACCAGAGGAAAAATACGCGATACCCTCTGCTCCAAACATTCGTACGGATATTTCCTAAAATAATCGAAAGCGCCTTTCAACGAAGCGAATCTGGACGAATCTATTGATAACGATACCCCCCCTTCGCTATTCTTAACGTCTTTCGGTATTTCAAGGGCTTCGGTAACTTCTGTTTCAGTCTTACCGACAATTGTAAAAGCTTCAAATATAGTCGGCTCTTCTACGACAATTGTATCTAATAAAGTCTCGTTTAGCGCGTCCGAATTTATTGTAAACTTAAAATTAGCTTTACCGGAAACGACCGCTTCCATATCGAATGCGACCTCTTCGCTCATACCTGATTTAACTATTACTTCTTTGACTCCGTCTGATAATAGCTTAATCAGATCGTTTTCAACAGATATTTTAACTTTTTGATCTGAATCCGTTAAATTTGTAACGATTACTCCGCATTTTGTCTTATCAAAAATCCTCAATTTTCTTGGTAAAGCCGTTCTGACATTAATAGGATTGTTGGCTTTAATCTCCCCTTCTTCAATTCCAAATAAATCGGCTGTAACTGCAAACGCCGTATCTCTGAATGTCGTCAACGAATCCGGCAAATTAAATTTAAAGGTTACCTCTCCGTTTACGTCTGTTATCAAGGTCGGCTTAAAAACTGCCGTCGCTCTAAAATCTTTTCTTACGTTTTGCTTTGCGTCGTCGCCGTCTCCGCCGGGTTGATCTTCTAACTCATAAGTTATCGGATCAATCAAAAGATCTCTCGAATCGCCTCCCCTGACTCCTAACGGAAAATAATAATCCGAATAAAAGAAATCGACGGGATTTGGTATATGATAATCTATAAGATCCAAAACGCCTCTATCCGCGGCCAAATACGTTATCTCGGCTCCTTCAAGCGGTAAACCTTTTAACGTAGCTTTTATTTTAACGGTAACCTCGTCTTTTGGTCTGTAATTGTTTTTATCTTTTGTTATAGTAAGTTGTATCGACTTTGCCGAAACGTCCACAGGAATTCTTACTATCCCAAAATATCCCTTAGGTTTGCCAAGATCTGGAATATCTTTAGCCGTAGACGGAGCTTCGGTTCTTCCGGAATAAGACGTTACGGCGACATATACTTGAGGAATGTATTCTTCTTTTATTTCAATGGGGATAGTATGCGCGTTTCCATCCAGTTTGATAACCTTTTCATCAATTATTCCCTCTCTTTCAACGGTTATCAAGTAATTACCGGATTTTAAAGGGCTTTTCATGAGAATATTCGCTACGTCTCCGGGTTTATATATCGATTTATCCGGAACCATATCTATGCTATTTCCGCTCTGACCATTCCAAACTATCCAGTCTGATCCGGTCGAATAAAATTTTATTTTAGTTACGACTTTTCTAAGCTTGGCGTCGAAAGATTCGAGTACAAGCGTGTAAGAACCGGACTTCTGAGCGCTTATTTTGAAACTTCCTTTGCCGCCGTTAGCGCTTAGCGACGTCTCTTTTTCAACGGTCTCGACTTTCTCATATCTCGTCTGAATCCTGCCGCCAATCCCTTTTTGTTTTATCAGTTTCCAATCTTCATATATTAATTTAACAGAAATTTTAATATTCTTATCATAATTTTTTTCGTCGGGTTTTATTGTTACAATATCGACGCCAAATTCCTTGCCTTTAGAAACAAAGGTCGACCAATAATCATCGCTCGCCCCTGAAGATAACTTCGCTCCAATATAAAAATCGGCCGGATGAACTATGGCGCTTGCCCTACAACTTATTGTTTGTCTATCTATATCGCTAACGTTCCCGGTTATTTCATACAAGTACGCCTGCCCGTCGATGCCTTTCTCCGCAACCTGCTTTGAGGTATAAGTTCCGTTTCCGGATAAAACGCCGGATTCGCTGGTAAGAAACGCTAAACTACCGTATTCTTGCGGGCCAAAAATAAAACTTTGCAATTTCTCTTCTTTTGGATATAAATTATAAGGGCGTTTCTCCCAATAAGTCTCAACTTCGCCGTTCCGAAGAGTTCCTCCGCTCAAATACTCGGCGGAAACAGTCGCAGATAAAGTATCTCCCGTACTCCAGATAATCGGAGCTATGCTAGCTTTTGCGGAAAAATTCAATCTTCTAAAATTAGCCACCTGAAACGTCGCCGATCCTTCGTAGTCGGAGCCTTTCGAGGCAGATTTCATTCTGTTATAATATATAGTGTAAAAACCGGGTTCTATATCCTCCGGTAAAGTAAAAGTCCCGTCGAAACTACCGATTTCTGAAGTAAAGATATCAGAATTGTGTATAACCTCGTCGCTATAATAATTATCCATTACTTTTATCTTAGAAGCGCCGTTATAACAACTGAATTTTCCAAGTATTATGCTTCTATCAATCCCTTTATACGTAACGGTCTCGCCGGGTTTATACAATCCGCGGTCTGTGAAAATAAACGCGGCTTTCTTCTCTTCTTTTATATTTTCCGGAGAAGACGAGTAATAAACGTTAAATCTCCATAAATTGTGCGAATACGGGTCTACTTTATATCTTAGCTTATCGCCGTCTTTTTCTACTTCGACCTCGATAAAACGGTCTTCATAATCCTTAAATTTAATAAAACTTTCATTCCAATCAAATTGTTCAAAGTTTATAGAAGCGAGACCAAAATCGTCCGTTTTACCGCTCGCTAATATCCCTTTAATATTCTTTATATTTACCGACGCGTTCGAGATGGGGGTCCCGTCGCTTAATTTGCCGACGAGTACGTCAAATTTATTATACGCGTATCTCAAACTGATACCTATATCCGTTACTTGAAGATTTAAGCTATTTAAATTGTAATAATCGTCCTTATATTCGCCAAGACTCCAGCACATATTGACTATACCTTTGCCTTCTTGTAAATAATCGGCCAAATTGTACTGTTCGTAGTGTATGTAATTCTTGGCTATACCGGTGAAATCCATAGGTTTTAGCTCGTCCATTTTAAACTTATAAAAAGGATCGTCGGAAGACTTAATAGCGTACTTCCCTTCAAAAATATTCTGAAATTCAATATAATATTTATTAGAAAACTGCGATTCAAGAATTTTATTACCCGAATCTCTTACGCTGTAATACGAATTGGCGTCGCCGGTTTCGACTTCTTGAATAACGGTCTCTTCTAGCGTCTGACCGTAAATATCTTTTAGACCTTTGTTTATAGTTATAGAGTAAGAAGAGTTGTATTCGACCGGGAGGCCGGATAAACGAATCGAACTGCCGTAAGAACTATCGTATCCGTAATAATTCGAGTAGTAGTTATCTGAATATGCGTAATAA
>JAGOCL010000128.1 GCA_017998755.1 Spirochaetota bacterium
CGACGACGTTAGAAACTATATAATAGAGCAAAAAGGCAAACATTTTGACCCTAAAGTTGTGGACGCTTTTCTGAAAATTGAAAACGAATTTATTAATATCTACAATAAATATAAAGACTAAACAAAAGGCGCTTAAATGAGAGAAAGAATATTAGTTGTTGAAGACGATTTCGGAACTCAAAAAATGATCGAAACAATTTTAACTAAAAACGAATATAGACCGGCCTGTTTCTCATCGCCCGTCGAAGCTCTTAAAGCTTTTCATATTGAAGATTTCGACGCTATTCTATCCGACTTTTATATGCCCGATATGAACGGTGACAAATTTCTTGTCGAGGTCAGAAAAAAAGACAAATATATCCCATTTATTGTTCTTACCGTTAATAAAGACGTCCAAAACGCTATCAATCTCCTTAAAGAGGGCGCGGACGACTATATAAACAAACCTGTCGAAAAAGAAGAACTTATTTTTCGTATTGAAAAAAACATTTCGGAAAAGAAGAACAAGCGAGATATTGATAGAATAGATAAAGAAAAAGCCATCATGGAACTTGAAACGAAACGTCTTGTCAATTGGAAAGCTCTTTACGCCGCTAAAGACGTGAAACAGACGGAGCAAGTTATTAATCTTTTTACCAGAACTGTAAATCAAGACGGTTCGTTTATCTGGCTTGATCTTTTGAAAGGGCAACTTGAGAAACTGGACGATAAATTTTATAAAGTAAAGAAATCTCTAATCGATCTCATAATTAAATCTTCTGAAAAAAACCAGAGCTTTTTTGATAATATCGCATTTCTTTCAAATCTCGATTCTTTTGATATGAATTTTGAGTATTTTACTTTTAGCGAACTTACCGAGCTGATTTCTAAATACGTTGAAGAAGATTTAGCTTACTTAAAGGAAAAATACAACAGAAATTTTATAATTCAAAAATCAAACCAAAAAATTGACGGAAAAATAAAAATTGACGTTCTCTATTTTCAAAAAATCATAAAAGAGATATTAGTAAACGCAATTAAATATTCTCCCGATCAAACCGATATTTTCATACTTCCGGAAAAAGATATAAATTCCAACGGAAACTATATAACTCTCAGCGTAAAAAATACCCCTCGATTAATGAACGCCAAAAATCTTGAAGGCGAACAAATAACGGGAATTCCCTACGAATATTCAGAGTTAGTATTCGACCTTTTCTATACGATCGAAGCCTTTCCAAATCCATTCGACGAAGAAGAGTGGGCTAACGGTACGGGGCTCTTTATTATCCGAAAAATATTAAAAAGATTCGACGGCTGGATCAAATCCGCAAACGGCGTCGACTATACTAAAGGAGATCCCATACCGTATATAAAGTTTACAATAAATCTTCCCTATAAATAGAAAATAACTATTTTGTTTGATTTTCCATAGATAAAATACTAAAATTATTTTATATCTGTATTTTGGAGAATGTTTATGAATTTTGAAGAAAGCGGCAAGCCCGTTTCCATTAATAACGGTTCTGATGTTGGTATACTAATAATACACGGATTTACGTCGACGGTTTCCTCGATGAAATATATGATCGAGGGCTTCGATAAGGCAAAATATAATATAGAAGCCCCTCGACTTTCCGGTCATGGTAGCAAGTGGGAAGATCTCAATAAAGTAAGATATTCCGATTGGATATCCGACGCTGAAAACGCGCTTGTCAAACTGAGGAGTATATCGAAAAAAGTTTTTGTTTTCGGCCTATCGATGGGCGGAACTATATCGCTTTATTTAGCGGAGAAATATAAAGATTTATCGGGATTAATTCTTGTCAACAACGCTCTTATTTTCAAAGATCCGAGACTTTTTTTCCTTCCTCTATTGAAATTATTGATAAAGTCGACTCCTGCTATTGCGGGAGATATTAAAGACCCGAATGAAACGGAAGTAGCTTACGATAAGAATCCAACCGGCGGACTTAATGAACTGATGAAACTGATAAAATTTGTGAAAAAAAACCTCAAATCGGTCGAAATTCCCTCTCTTATTTTTAAATCAAAAGAGGATCATGTAACGCCGATAGAGAGCGCGGTTTGGACTTACGATAATATATCCTCGAAAAATAAAAAATTTGAATGGCTTACAAATTCTTATCATGTTGCGACTTTGGATTTCGATAAAGACTTGATTATCAAAAATTCAATAAATTTCATAAAAGAAAACTAATCTTCTTTTACGATATTATTTTACGATTAATA
This sequence comes from Spirochaetota bacterium, assembly GCA_017998755.1. Classification (GTDB taxonomy): domain Bacteria; phylum Spirochaetota; class GWE2-31-10; order GWE2-31-10; family MWDO01; genus MWDO01. Next base: position 2,233 of record JAGOCL010000128.1, read on the forward strand.
AAAAAAGGCCGTTCTTGCGAACAGCCTTTTATATTTTATAAAGTTTATTAGATAATACACTTTTCTTCGGACTTGCCAAGCGCATCCGTTACCGGAACAGGGTCGAAATAATGGGACTTTTCTGTAGCTACTCCCAATTCTATAATGTCTCCGACTTTAAATTTATTATGCGGATCTACTCTGGCGGTTAATTGAGAACCGTCGCTTGTCGAAAGATATAGATATATCTCGGCTCCTAAAGGTTCGACAACGTCTACCGTCGCTTTCAATTTATTGCCCTCTTTGTTTTCAGCCATCAAGTCTTCCGGTCTGATCCCAAACACTACGTCCTTATCTTTATAAGGTTTTAATTTGTCTTGTTGATTTTGATTGGGAACTATCGTAAAATCTTTGTGCTCGGCTACTATTTTACCGTCTTTCTCTTTTATTTTTACGTTTACAAAGTTCATTGGAGGCGAACCTATAAATCCGGCGACAAATTTATTAACCGGGAAGTTATATAAATTTAACGGAGTATCTTGTTGTTGAATATGTCCATTATACATAACTACGATTTTATCCGCCATAGTCATAGCTTCAACCTGATCGTGAGTAACGTAAACCATCGTCGTTTGAAGTTTTGAGTGAAGTCTTGATATCTCCGCTCTCATTGTTACTCTCAACTTAGCGTCGAGATTTGACAAAGGTTCGTCGAATAAGAATACTTTCGGCTTTCTAACGATAGCTCTACCCATAGCGACTCTCTGTCTCTGACCGCCCGAAAGAGCTTTTGGTTTTCTATCCAACAAATTTTCGATATGAAGGATACCCGCCGCTTCCCTAACTCTGTCGTCAATCTGGTTTTTTGGGAATTTTCTGATCTTAAGACCAAAAGCCATATTATCGTATACGCTCATGTGCGGATACAAAGCGTAATTTTGAAAAACCATAGCAATGTCTCTGTCTTTTGGAGGAACGTCGTTCATCAATTTATCGTCGATAAAAAGTTCTCCGGCGGTAATCTCTTCCAAACCTGCGATCATTCTTAAAGTCGTCGATTTACCGCAACCTGACGGTCCTACAAAAACCACAAATTCCTTGTCCTGAATATCAATGTTGTTTTTAAAAACAACATGTACGTTACCCGGATAGATTTTGTCTACATCTTTTAGTATAACTCGAGCCATTATTAACTCCTTTTTAATAATTAACAATGTTTTATTGTAATCGTTTTCTATGGGTATGTCAAATAATTTTTATTTATTTATTTCATTCGAAAAGAATTTCAAAAAATCTTTTTCGCCGATTTGACCTTTTGAGAGAGCGTCGACGGTATCGTAGTATCCTTTAAAAAATTTTTCTTGAACTTTAGAAGAATAAAAGTACGGCTCGGCTAGTTTGGACAGCTCGCGTTTTATTAATTCCAACGTTTTAGCTTCTATCAAATCGTTAGTCGCGTCAAAGATTTCGGCGTAAACCGGAATATGAACGTACTCGTAAAATTCTCTATGCGCTAAAGTCGTTTCGTATAAATATTTCTGCGTTTCAAGCCCAAGTAAATAATCGATAAATGAATTAGATTTTTTACTAATAAACGAGCTTTTCGACGCGGCGACGACCTTTTTCCTCAAAGATCCGAGTTTTTGATCTTCAATAAATACGATCTTATAGTCTTTTCCGTAAGACAAAGCTTTAGACAAACTGATAAAATCGTAATTCATTATCTGTTTCTTTACATAAAAACTTTTTTCGATATTTTTATAATAATCAAAATACTTCTTCGTAGAATCAATCCCGTTATTGTATAAATCGTCGTATTTAGAGTAGAAATTATAGGCAAAATTTTCTTCCGGTCCGTTAAAACTATAATAACCGTTTTCCTTTTTAAGTTTTGAATTGAGAATAAAAAGATAGTCGAGTCCGTCGGTAATCGAACCTAACGGGCTATATGAAAGACGGGCGTAAGAGCTAGTATTTTCATCGTAAACGCTGTTTTTTTTGTTTATTTCAAGAAAATCCTTAATATTCAAGCTATTCGTTATATTATCGGCTTTGCCTGAGGGTATAGCGTTTAATACAAAAAAATCGGAAGAATAAGGCGCAGATAGATAACCGGAGTTTGCTATATAACTTTTTACTAGATTGGAGAAATTCTTATTATCGATAATCTCTTTATCGATTTTTTTATACTTTTTAGAATTTATCGGAACGTCGGCGTAATAATTTCCGGCGATTATATCTACGTTTTTCAAGTCGTTAACGTTATAAGTTTTAAAAATATTACCCGATTTATCGTTAAAGTATAAGATATTAACGCGGTTTTCCGGAAAATTCGCGTTATACTTCTCGACGACGTCGTACAATATAACGTCGTCGGTTAAAAGATTAACTTCTCCTGAATCGTAAAAACAACCGGAGAAAAAATATATTCCAAAAAGCGCTAACGCTATTTTTATCATTGTTGAATAATTTTTCATACCGCTTTATACACCTCTTTTTTAGAATTGTCAATTTTAGAAGAGCGAAATATAATATTTATATATATGTCTAAAAATTAAATATTTTGACAAATAGCTATTTTTTAAGTATATTATACTACTAATAACGATATTTTAACAAACGGAGCGTAAATGTTTCAAAAATATTTAAGACTATGCACAGAAAAAGTAATTCACGGGATAAACATAGGCACTATGGAGCTGGCGAATCTCAGACAGTCGGTTTTTACTCCTGAATTCATACTCTTAGGCCTTATCGAGCAAGACGAGTCCATCGTATATAAAGTGCTTCAAGAGACCACCAACGATCCCGTAAAAATGGCGGACAGTATTACAGAAAAAATTTACTCCGTCCAACCAAAAAACGACGTTCCGCCGGACTCGATGAACATTACCCTCAGCCCTGATATCGAGAAACTTTTTGAAATAGCGCTAGACGAAACAAAAAAATTTAACGATAAATACATATCTACCGGCAGTCTCTTTCTCGCTTTCTTCAATCCGTCTATTCAGCCGTCTTCGACTATTTTATACGATTCGGGACTTAGATACAACGAATGCAAAGATATTCTTACAAATATGAAAAACGGTATGACTATGGACTCGCGCGACTCCGAAAGCAGAGAAGACGTCCTAAAAGTGTACGGTAGCGACTTGACCGAATTGGCGCAACTTGATAAACTTGATCCGGTCGTCGGGCGTGAAACGGAAATAGCGAGAATCATAGAGATTCTTGCCCGAAGGACAAAAAATAATCCTATCATCATCGGCCAACCGGGGGTTGGAAAAACAGTACTTGTAGAAGGGCTCGCGCATCTTATATCGTCCTCAAAAGTTCCCGAGACTTTATTAAATAAAAAGGTGCTTCAGATAGATATGGCTCAGATCACCGCCGGGGCTAAATTTAAAGGGGAATTTGAAGAGAGGATCAAAAATCTTGTCGATTCGCTAATAAATTCTCACGGCAAAGTTATATCGTTTATCGACGAGATACACACTTTGATAGACGTTAACGGCGGCGGTAATCTGCGAGCTATCGATATGCTTAAGCCCGCCTTAGCGCGCGGTCAAATTCAATTGATCGGGACAACCTCGACGGAAATTTATAAAAAGACTTTTGAGAAAGATAAAACGTTATCGAGAAGATTTCAACCTATAAAACTGGAAGAGCCTTCCGTCGACGAAACCATCAGGATTTTAAACGGGTTGAAGCCCAAATACGAAGAACACCACAAGATCAAATACACTAATGAAGCGATAGAAGCCGCCGCCAGAATGTCGCAAAGATATATCAACGACAGATATTCGCCGGATAAAGCGGTAGACCTCATAGACGAAGCCGGAGCAAAGAAACATCTGTATCTTATCACAATACCGCCGGAACTGCAAGAGCTGGAAAAAGAAAAGACTTCTATCCGCAGGGCTCAAACGGACGCTTTCGTCAAAAATAAGATTGAAGAGGTAGTCGATTATCAAAAGAAAATTAATGAAATAGAAAAAAAGCTTACCGCGTTAAAAACCGAATGGACCGAATCCAAAAATAAAGCCGACAATAACATATCCGAAGAAGATATCGCCGAAGTGATTAGCAGATCGACCGGTATACCTATAAATAAAATAGTCGAAACTGAAAGCGAGAAGCTAAAATCGATGGAAGACAAACTTCATAACAGGATTATAGGTCAAGACGCGCCTATTATCGCCGTATCCAACGCTATTAGGAGAAATAGAGCCGGACTAAAGGACGCGAACAGACCAATTGGCGCTTTCCTCTTTTTAGGGCCGACCGGCGTCGGCAAAACGGAGCTCGCTAAAGCGTTAGCGGAGTTTTTATTCGACGATGAAAATAAAATCATTCGTCTCGATATGTCCGAGTATATGGAGAAACACAGCGTTTCAAAAATGATCGGTTCTCCTCCGGGATACGTCGGTTACGACGAGGGGGGGCAATTAACCGAAAGAGTGAGAAGATCGCCTTATTCTATCATACTTCTGGATGAAATCGAAAAAGCCCACGAGGACGTTTTCAACATATTGTTGCAAATTTTCGACGAAGGCCGGCTTACCGATAGTCAAGGCGTAACGGTCAGCTTCAGAAATTGCATCATCATTGGCACTTCTAACCTCGGCTCGACGCATATCTTCGACGTCGATAAAAGAATTGGTTTTTCCGACAGCAAATGCGAGAATAAAAGTTACGAGCTCATTAGAGAAAGAATTCTTGAAGAGACGAAAAAATTCTTTAAACCGGAATTTTTAAACAGAATCGACGATCTGATAGTGTTTCATCAGTTGCAAATGGAGCATATTATAGC
>JAGOCL010000129.1 GCA_017998755.1 Spirochaetota bacterium
ATTTTAAGAGCGGCGACGCCGTATTTTTCTAAAGTTTTTATGTATTCCGACAAAGACAAGTCTTTCATCGAGAAATATGATTTTTTTGATTTGGATTTTTCGTCTTCCCAAGCGATCCTGCAACAAGCTGCGCAAGCCCCTCTATTGCCGCTATGCCCTCCGATAAACGAAGAGGCGAGACATCTGCCGGAGACGCCGAAGCACATCGAGCCTTCGGTAAAAATTTCGATTTCTATACCCTGAATCGAAGCGCATTTTCTAATTTCCGGTAGTTCGAGCTCTCTGGCTAGCACTACTCTGTTTACCGCCAAATCTCTAAAAAAAATTACTCCCAACGAGGAACTTACGGCGCTTTGAGTAGATATGTGGATATCGATTTTATTTTTAAGATATTTAGCGAGATAATATATAAGCGCCGGGTCCTTTACGATTACGGCGTCGACATTTATATCGACTAAAAAATTCAACATCTGATACGCTTCGGCGATTTCGTTTGATTTCAAGTCGATATTTATAGTAACAAAAACTTTAACATTTTTTTCATGCGCGTAAGTTACGCATTTTTTAAGTAGAAAATTATCAAAGTTTTTTGCCGGTCGTCTTGCGTTGAATTTTTGTAAACCCAAATAAACGGAATCGGCGCCGCCGTCGATAGCGGCGATAAAACTATTAATTCCTCCGGCCGGAGACATCAATTCCGGTTTCATGAGTCTCCGTAGGTATTGTAAAAGTAAGTAAACAAATGCGATCGGTTTAGATACATACTCTGTTATCTTCCCTTTTTGACAGTATCGCCATTCTTTCCGTTAACGAAGTGATTCTTTTGTTATAGAACTCTACTCTAAAGGGGAATTTCTCTCTTAACATAAGGTAAAAATCGCTCTCCCATTTCAACGCTTCGCTTACGTCGCGGGCGATATTTCGAGAAGAGCAAGATACTACCATGTGCCTTGTATTTAAGGAGTCGGAAGCTATCTCTGTTTGAATCTTTTCCGAGTTATTCGTATTAATTTTACCGCCGACAGAGGTCGTTTTTCCAAAATAACGGGCTGATTTAATAATCTCTTGCGTTATTTTAATAACTTCGGGATCGTCGGGGGTTTTATTCATCGAGCCGGATAAATCCGTTCTGCCTACCGTAACGTGATCAATATGCCAAAAAAAAGGAGATTGAAATATATTTTGAAGATTTTGAAAAGAAAAGATTGTTTCGATATTAATAGCGAGTTTAACCGTATGATTTTTATCGAGTTCTTCCATAGTCTCTACGAAATTTTTGAGACTGTACGGAGACTCTACCATCGGAGCTAGAATTTTATCGATGCCTATGGATAACATATATTCGATGTCGTTTCGGGCTTCGGGACCGCCGATTTTTACCGTCATCGGAACCACGCCGTCGCTGATTTTTTTCATAATGTAGATTTCTTCAAAGCTCATCGCTTCGATCTCTGTTCCGCCTTTGATACCGGTTAAACAATGGTCGTTTTTTAAGGTAATCAACTTTTCTCTCAATCTTCTCATATAAACCCTCGTTAAAAAAGATTTTTTTTAATTATCGGTAGTTTTTAAATTCAGTTAACTATATTTAAAAAAAATTTAGGTTAATTACTATAATATTTCGATAATAAAAGCAAGTATCGCTTCTATAAAAATAAAAAAGAAGCGATTGGAGAAAGAAAATGAATTCGGTCGACATTTTGAGAAACAGAATAAAAAAACATATAGAATTAAAAAAAATAGGCGACGAGTTTGATTTAGAAGCGCCTTCTTTTACCGTAAAAGACGTAAATTTCCAAGAGTTTGAAGAGGAGATAAAACTGGCTTTTAAACAAAAAAAAGAGGAGAGCCTAAAAGCCATACGAAACGACAACCCCGAAATAATCGAAGAACTTGAGGAGATAGAAGAAATAGAAGAGATCAAATACGACAAATTGACTATCGATATTTTGGAGAAAATTGAAGAAAAAGTTTTGTTTATAATAAGGAATATCAATCTCAGTTTGTTCCAAAAAGATATAATTAATTTGAATAAATCGATAGTTGAAGATATGATTAAAACATTTTTTGGGGACGATATTGACGATAAAATCAAAACTAAGATCGAAGAATTGGTCGGAAATATCGTTAGCCACGAATTTAGGGAGTATGGAAGAAAAATAAAAGAAGTAAAAGACAAATTATTGACCGATACGATCAGCGTTATAAACCCCGTATTAGAAAAGAGTATATCGGAATATGTAAAAAATAAAACGGCGAGCGCGACGGAATGGAGTATGAATAATTACATTAAATATTTTAGCGCTATGATAGATAACAACTATTTAAAAGTTGACAAAAAAGAGAAAAAACTTAATAATGAAGAGTATCTTTATCTGAAAAATTTGGTTGAAATTTTCATCGTAAAGAAATTTAAAAGTATTTTATAGAGATATTCGGAATAATTTATTATGCAAAAATCTATTCTTCTTGTTAATAAAGATAGAGAACTTCTAACTATTTTTTCGATTTTGGCAAGCGACGTTGGAATGAATTTGGCCGTCGCGCTTGATAGAGAGACCGCTCTTCGGGAAGTAAACGAATCCACGTCGCTAATAGTCGTCGATATGACTGACGGCGATATGGCGCCCTACGAATTGCTTGATATATATTGTCATAATAATAGCGATATACCAAGATTGGCGCTTATGACTAAAGATATGTTTAACGATAACTTTATTGAGGGGATTTATCACAAAGTTTACGACGTAATTGTAATCCCTATCGTTAATTTTGAGGATTTTCAAAGAAGAATTTTTCGGACTATAGATAATTATAATCTCTATAAAGAAAACCTTTCTTATCAGAATGTTCTCATAGACAAATCATTTAAAGCTGGCGCCTTAAACATAACTTCCTCTCTGTTAAATAAAGTGGACAACTATATCGACCAACTTCTTGCCGAGTTATATTTGTGGAAAGATAAAATTATTTCAGAAAATAATGGGAACGAAAATTTAACCGAAGGAGTAAGGGATTTTGTATCGGTAATTGAAAATAAAATCCTAAGTCTTGAGGAGATAATTCAAATTAATGAGACGCTTCTTGAGCAGAACGGCGTTGATAAAGAAATGGATATAAACGAGATATTAGAAGATATCAGAAAGGTTATGAAGTATATATTTGATAAGAAATTTACCGAAATCGAGTTGTTTTTAGGCGAAATTAAAACTACTAAACTTGATTCGTCAAAAATAGTCCAAATAATTTTTTATTTTTTGATGGAATCAATAAATTCATCTAAAAATATTGAAGGCGGCGCTAAAGACGTCCGTATCCATACCAAAATAGTTGAGGGGTACGATAAACGGGAATATATAGTTATAACGTTTGAAGATAATTGCGGCGGTAAAATTGACTGTATTGAGAAAAAAGAGGACGGGATAAAAAAGTATAATAACGAAGTTTTTTCGATACGCGACATAAGGAACTATTTAGAGACGATTAAAGGGGAAATCGAAACGGTATACGCGCATGACGCCGATATGAAGCGAAAGATTATATTGAAATTACCGGTATTATAATTATGAGAAGAGATATAATAAAAAAAAATATAGATTTGAGACAATTTACGACCTTCAAAATTGGCGGTAAAGCCGAATATTATTCCGCGCCGGAGGATATAGAGGAAGTCAAATATTCGCTGGGGTTTGCTAATGGTAAAGGGCTGAAAGTTATAATAATCGGCGGCGGCTCAAATTTGCTGATATCCGACGACGGCGTCGAAGGGGTAGTTATACATACCGCCGCGCTTAATAAATGCAAAGTCGACGGCGCTATTCTAACCGCGGAGTCGGGATTGTCGGTGGAAAAATTGAACGAGATAGCTCTATCGTATTCGCTGTCTGGATTGGAATTTAGCGGCGGACTGCCCGGATCGATAGGAGGCGCTTGTTATATGAACGCCAGATCGTATAGCGGAGAGTTCGCCGACGTTGTCAAAGAGGTAACGGTTGTAGACGCGGAAGGGAACGCGAGCGTCGTCGATAAAAACAACGTCAAATATTCTTACAAGTATTCCGCCTTTATGGATTCAAATTATTTTATTTACGATATAAAGCTCGAGTTGAAAAGGGGCGATTCTTCCATTATAAAAGAAAATTATTTGAAAAACATGAACGATAGAAAAACTAAAGGTCAATTTGACTTTCCGTCGGCGGGTTGCGTATTTAAAAATAATTATCAAATTGGCGTTTCGTCCGGTAAAATCATAGAAGACGCCGGCTTGAAAGGGCTCGTTATCGGCGGCGCTAAGATTTCTGAAAAGCATGCGAATTTTTTAATCAATAAAGGCGACGCTAAAGCCGCCGACGTTTTGAAACTGATAAAATTTATTGAGAACGAAGTTCTGGAAAAAAAAGGGATCAAATTGGAACGGGAGTTAAGAATAATAGGATTGGAATGATTATTGGACGAATCGCCGGACGGAGCCTTGTTTATGAACGTTTTTTTGAATAAATAAAAATTTTACCGGATTAAGGAATATATGTTAAAGCAAAATAGTAACTTTTTTTTGGGTTTATTGGTTTTTATAGATCTCTTAGTTCTTCTTGCGTCGTTCTATATTTCAAATTTTATCATAACGCGCAATATTTTTACTTTTAGCTTTAAAGAAACGGTTATTATATTAATATTGGTATTTATTTTTTTTATCGCTTTGGAGAGGTTTGAATTTTCTCACACATACAGATTTAAACCTTTTCATATTATTTTAAAAAATATTTTTATACTTCTTGTATACATGATCTCTTCTTTTTATCTGTTAATACTATTTGATATCTTTAAGTTTGAAAATAATTTCGTTCTCTGTTATATTTCGCTGGTATTAATTTTTGTTTTTATCGAAAGAATGTTTATAAAATTGGCTCTAACGATTCTTCGAAAAAGAGGTTTCAATTTCCGTAAATACCTTATAGTCGGAGCGGGGCAAGTAGGGCTTAACTTTTACCGGAAAGTAATCTCGTCTAACGAACTGGGGATACGTATAGTGGGCTTTCTCGACGACAACGAGGAGTTTCTGAACACGGATAATCCGGAATACACAGACGCCGTTAAAGGACTACTTCTTGGTAGAACCGACAAAATTGAGACGATTTTAAAGACTATGGCGCTCGACAACGTAGTGCTGGCCCTACCTATGTACGCCGAACAAAAGATTATTAATATAACTAATTTATGCGAGAAATACGGCGTCAAAGCGGAATTGATACCGGATTATTTCAAAATAATAACGGCGAATCCCTCAATGCGTCAGATCAAAGGTTACCCACTTATAGGTATCAGGAATATTCCGCTTGAAAATATGTATAACCGCTTTATAAAACGGCTTTGCGATATAATATTGAGCGGGGCGGCTCTGATTGCTTTAACCCCCGCATTCTTGATTATTACTATAGGGATAAAATTAACGTCAAAAGGGCCTGTCTTCTTTAAACAAAAGAGAACAGGATTTAAACAAAAAGATTTTGAAATTATCAAATTTAGAACTATGCTAATTAACGACGAAGCGGACACGAAGCAAGCTACAAAAGACGATCCGAGAAAGACGAAATTCGGCGATTTCTTGCGCAAATATAATCTTGACGAACTTCCTCAAATAATAAATATTCTTAAAGGGGAAATGTCGATCGTAGGCCCCAGACCTCATATGTTGGCGCATACGGAGGAGTTTTATCAGAAATACGATAAATACCTTGTACGGCACTGGGTCAAACCGGGGCTTACCGGTTGGGCTCAAGTGAACGGCTGGCGGGGTGACTCGGATATAGGAGTCCGAGTTCGTTACGATATCGAGTATATCGAAAACTGGTCGCTATTTTTTGACTTAAAAATTGTTTTCTTGACGGCTTTTGGCAAGCAAGTAAAAAAATTCGCGTATTAAATTTTATGAAATATGTTTTTTATTATATAATTATAGTTTTTCTAATAATTATTATTTATAGTTGTCCACTTGATGAATTACCTTATTATGAGTATAACGCACAAAAAGCCGGAGCGGAGATAATTGAGGCTTTAGATTTATCACAATATATTAGTTCTGATGATTATAGCTTTTATATTTTTGGCAAAACCATTTATCTAGCAGGAAATAATAAAGTATTACTAATTTCAAAAAATAACTTTTCAGTAATTGGGTCATATAGCTATAATCTAAATAGTTTTTATTCTAATATAGATTATTATAAAAACAAAGGAATTGTTGTCTGTGAAAATAAGATTTTGTTATGTTATTATTTGTCTTTAAATCAATCTTATGGAAAATTCATATTATTAGAATCCGATCTATCAGGCGATAATTGCAAGGAAATTAATACGAATATTGATTTAATTGCTGAAAATTTTAATGGAGAAATTGGATATAATAGATTAGACAATGAGTTCTGGATAAATGATATATCAGAGAATAAAACAATATTTATAAATTATTATCTTTTTGATTCAACAAATAAAAATTATAATCTATTGTCTCGCGCAAATATTTCAAACATAATTAATGGATATAATTATGTTATAGATGGGAATTATATAACTTACGCAAAGTTTAATGATCCTAATGGAATGTATTCAATAATAAAAAAAAATATTAATTTTTCAAATGAAAACGAAATTGAAATTAAAGTTAATTATCTTGGGACAAAATCTGCAGTACAAGATATTCAATGGGATGACGAGTATCTCTGGATAATAGTAGAAAAAGACGGTAAAATGCAGTTATTAAAATTGGGAATGGATTTAATTAAATGAAAAAAACATGTTATATAACTTTTTTTGTATTTATATTTTCGATAATAAGTTGCCCGTGGACGGCTGACGAGCCATTAATTGGCGATTGGGGCGCTAAAACGGCCGGTAGTTTTCTAATAGACGGAAAAGATTATCTGAATGATACGGGTAAGGATTTAACCGTAATTTATTTTACAAAAGAGGGAGATTTTGCGGTAAG
>JAGOCL010000130.1 GCA_017998755.1 Spirochaetota bacterium
GTCAAAATTCTTAGTATTAGCTCTGAGCGAGAAGTTTTTCATACCGATATAAACCGCGTCCGCCCCAAAATGGTAAGCGACTTTGAGTTTCTCCATGTCGCCGGCAGGCGCCAACAGTTCGGGTTTGTTCAAATCAAAATCCTTTTATCGCTTTGTATTTTTTTTGAGCAGAAAGATGCTCTTCATAAGTTTCCGAAAAATGATGCGTCCCAGCCGCGGGATCTTTTACGACAAAATAGTAATAATTGTGATTTTCGGGATAAAAAGCCGCTCTTAGCGCGTCGTAACCCGGACTGCATATAGGTCCCGGGGGCAGTCCCATATAGAGATAGGTATTATACGGATTATCGATCAGAACGTCGCTTTCAAAGAGCTGTTCTTTTGGTTTGTCGAGGATAAACTGGACTGTAGCGCAGCTTTGAAGTTTCATTTTGGATTTTATTCTATTATAAAATACTCCGGAAACTCTTGGGGACTCGCTGTGATTTCTTACTTCTTTTTCTATTATAGACGCTAATGTAACTTTATATAACAAGTCTTTTTTGTTCAACATTTTGTACTCGGGGTAAATTTCTTTAAGCTTTTCGTAAAAAAGTTTGATCATAGCGGAATATATTGTTTTTACGTCTGCGCCCTTATTGAATTTATACGTATCCGGCGATAGAAATCCTTCGATATTTCTAAAGCCATGAAGGCCTAATTTTGCGGGATAATCGGGATCAGATAAAAAATCGGCGATTTCATTTTGCGATACAATTTGTTCTTTAACCAAGATCTCGTTAATTTGTTTAAAAGTAGAACCTTCGGGGATCATAAATGAAACCGTTATAAATTTGCCGGCGTAAATCGATCTAACGATTTCGGTTGTCGAACTATGGCTATCAATAAAGAACCAGCCCGTTTTTAGGTTTTTTTCGAGGCGTAGCAATTTTACGATTGATACAAAAAGAATTTTTGATCTGATATATTTTTTTTCCAAGAGGATATCGGCGACTTTATGCGCGTTATATCCCGGTTTAATCTCAATTTCATAACCGGTTATCGGAATATTTATGGTCGCTCTGTTCATAAACATCACCGCGGAAAAGAAAACAGATAAAAATATAATTATAAATAAAAGCGCTGATTTAACTATCAGTTTCAATTTAATTCATCCTAAGCGCGCGGTTTTTTAGAAAATTTCGATTATAAACTACGAAATATGAAATTCAATGCCGACGGCGTCAATATGATTTATACAAAATATTAATTTTTGTCAATGAAATTTTACTAGGCGTTGTAATCAGTTAGTTTTTGGGAATACTAGTAAGTATGGATAGTCTAATCAAACGTATACAGGTAGATTCTCGATTATATAGGAAAATAATATTTTTTTTATTTGAGAAATTTTTATCATATGTGTCATTATACCTGTTGTATTCTCCTTAATCTTTTTAATATTCAACTTTCTACCAATCATATTCAAGAATTCTTCAACTCCATATTTTATAATACCGTTATAAAAGAAAGTTATGATATCTCTTAAAATCACAGACATTCCATATTCATTGAATAAATAATGCCATTTTTTCAATATTTTATAGTTTTCTACTTTTAACCTAACGTATTTATCGATTCTTTTAAGATCTTCAATATCAATAAACTCATATTCCGATTTGTGATCCCCAATAATCTCTTTAATAGTACGATAGTTTTTAGATAATTTTTTAAGTATATAATCGATTAACTCGCAATTGCTATTAAAATTAAGATTATCTTTTAAATAGTCAATATAATCGTTGAATTTTTGGCGAGATTTTAAAATGAAAAAGATAATTAGATTTAGTCACGATTTACTCCTTAAAAGACTTTATATATATATAACAATAAAAAATGCGGAACTCTTTACAAAATCTAAAAAAAAATGAAAAATATTTAGCGTCTAGAAATATATTGGTAATAATCATATATATCTGACGCATATGTGTCAAAGCGATTATTCTAGATCATCAATTCCCCAAAAAAACTCTTGGTCGGCTTTTTAAGTTTCTAATATTGAAAAGACCATATATTGAAGTTATAAATTTAGGGGTAAATAAACTAAATAAAATTTTAAAATTACCGAAATTCACTAATAAGAGTAATATTTTCTATAAATTACGTCTTGAGAAAAATCATAAATGGAGTTAAACATGGGAGATTATAAACCTGCAAATCAAAATAAACAAAAAAGTTTTTATTCGTTGAATCTAACGGAAGGGAGGATATTTATAATATTCGTCTCGATAGTTGCGATTTTAGTAATAGCGTTTTTTTCATTATTTTTGATTATTTCAAAAGTTACCGGTTCTTCTAAGAAAAGCGGAAACGTCGTTACGTCAAATAATATTAAGGATTTGACGACCGACAAAGAGTACCAATTTTCATTTTACGACGAACTTTCGGGTAGCGAAATAAAATCAGAAGAAACAACCGATCTTCAAAACGAGGTATTGGATATTGCCGAGGTAAAGGCAAACGAGACGGTTGAGACTGAAATAAAAGAGCCTAATATTATCTTAGACGATTCGGAGATTTTGTATTCGTCAAAATTTCAAAAAGAAAACGTCGTTTCCGACGGCTCAAATAAACAAAAAACGACTACGACTACTATAAAAAAAGTCGTATCTGTTACGAAGACGACTGTGAAGCAGACAAACAGTACGGCTTCAAGTAGTAAAAGATACGTCGTTCAATTGGGATCGTTTCAGAATAAAACAACCGCGGATAATATAACGGAATTTTACAAAAAAGCGGGATATCCGATCTATTTGCAAGAATTTAAAAAAGATGGTAAAATATTCTACAGATTGCGAGTAGGACCTTTTAAGGATAAATCGTATGCGGAGAACTATCTTGCATCATTGAAGAAGTCAAAATACGGTAAAAATAGCTATTTATCTATCATTTACATTTAAAATATGATATAATTTAAAGCGTGAAAAAATATTTATACGTTATATTTGCGTTTTTTGCGATAAATTATTATTCTAACGCTCAAATAGTTAAATTTACCGTAATTGGCGATATTATGGCTCATGATAACCTTCAAGAGTTTGCTCTAGCTACTCCGGAAGGTTATTCCGTATTATTCAATACTACTAAAGATATATTTCTATCAGACGATATAACGTTTGCTAATCTGGAAGTTCCTATCCGGGATGAAAAAGATATTTCGGGCTACCCGCTTTTTAACGCTAAATCCGGTCTAGTCAAAGCAGTTAAAGAGGCCGGTATTGATATGCTTTCCCTTGCTAATAATCATTCTATTGATCAAAGCTATGCTGGGATCAGTTCTACAATCGATGCCGTCGAGAAAGAGGGGTTAATATACGCCGGAACCGGAAAGACTCCGAACGAGGCAAAAAAAGCAAAAATATTTCTTAAAAACGGGATTACTTTTGGGTTTATCTCTGCGACGTTTTATCTGAACGGTATTTATATGAAAGAAATAGAGGACGCTCCGTACGCCTATCTGGTAGAAATTGACAATACGGACGATATCGACGAATTTTGCGAGCGTATTCGTCAAACGAAAGCGGCGACGGACTTTACTATTGTGTCTTACCATTTTGGCATAGAATATTCCAAAAAACCGCTCGATTCTCACGTAAAAGTCGTCGAGAAACTGGCGAATTCCGGGGGAGACCTGATTCTTGGGCATCACCCGCACGTTTTACATGAAACAAAGTATTTTAAGACGACCGACGGCAGAAATTCGCTGATTTTTTATTCGCTTGGCAATTTTATAAGCGCGCAAGCGAGATATCTTGACAATCCCGACGCCGATCCGGAAAAACTGTACGATTCGGTACTTACTCGCACGGCCGAGGCGCTCGTCGCTCAATTTGACGTCGTTAAGTTAGACGGTCGAACGTCGATCGTTAACGCCTCGGCGATTCCTTTTTTTAATATGCGCTACGTCTATAAATCAGGAGATAAAACTTACGACGGCTTTGAATTGAGAAGAATGAACGAGATTATTGCCGGAGACGACCTTTCAGGCGACAAATTCCGCGAAAACGCCGGACTTTTTAAGGATATAGTTCTTTACCGACTAAATGAGATATTTAAAAATATTTTAAAATTCTGAATCGGTTCCGCGGTAATGTATTTTTTTATTATCGCCTCGTTAATGTATATAGAAATATAATAAAAAATTATATTTCAGATACAAAGGAATGTCAAGCGGATAAAAGATATTTTAATTCGGTAAAATATCTTTTAGATTCTTTATTTTAACGTGATATTCAAACAAGTCAAACGCGGCGATTTCTTTCCCTTTGCCTTTCAAGCTAAAGTTGCGATAAGGGAATTCCAGCGAATTCAAAGATTTTATTTGCGCCACAATATCTTTTGAGCAGAGTATGCCCCCCGCGGTAGACATTGATTCCAGCCTTTGAGCCGTGTTTATAGGATCTCCGATTAGCGTATTGTCGTATCTTTCGCTTCCCCCAACGCTTCCTCTAATTACTTTTCCGTAATGGAGCCCCATTCTGAAGTAAGTGGGGAACATCCCTTTAGATATGCGTTCCTCGTTGTATTTAGATAATTCTTCCTGAATTGTTATTGCGGATATGACCGCTTTATCGGGGCATTTAAATACCGCAAGAAACGCGTCTCCTATAAATTTATCTATATCTCCGCAGTTTTTGTATACCTCTTTTGTCGCAATTTCAAAAACGCAGTTCAACATTTGGATAACTTCCGCCGGTTGCATCAATTCGGCTTTGGTGGTAAAAGACTCAAGGTCTGCGAAAATTATAGCGAGTTCTTGTTCCTCTTCCGGTATCTCAAAATCTTGATTTTCCGCCAAATCTTCGGTTTTCTCCCAAACGGTCATGGGAATGAATTTTCTCAATAGATCGAGTTGGATGGCTTTAGTTATGTTTTTTTCCGATACTTCGCCTAGTTGTTTTAAGGTTTCGTCTAGCCGAATTTTGTTTCTGATAGCGGAATTACAAGCAAGGATAAATTCTTCTACGTCGAAATCAACGTTTAGAAAGCCGTCTACGCCCATTGTGAAGTATTTTTTTCGATTTGAAAGGTCTTGAATGTTTAATACTATCATTATCGGTAGATATTTAAACGTTTCGTCGCTTTTTAGCTCGAATATAACGGCGTCCTTATCTTCAATATCTTCCTCGATAATAAGAAGTATCAAAGGTTTGTCGTCGAAAAAATGGCCGGTAAGATTTTCTAGAGAATTATCGACGACAAAATTAATCTGAAAGGAACTCATTTTTGAGAAACCCGCAGAGATTCTATCGATATTCAAATCTTTTCTATTTCCGACATAAACAATTTTATACATAATACGTCCGTTAAATTTATTTTGTTAAAATCGGCTCTATCCATACAGCCGAATCGTCTTCATGACCGTCTCCGGTATCCAGAACCAAAAGCTCTAAAGTAGACGCTTTTGAAACGTCGATATCGAACGGCAGAGGGGGATTGTCTGTCGTTAATTTACCGGTCGTAAATGTTAGCTCGCCGTCTAAATATATACGCATTTCCAGAAAATTTTGTCTGACCGAGTCTGTTTCGAGTTTGCCCGCCATTCCGGAAAATCTCTCAAATCCTATCCCTTTTATGTCAAACTTCATACAGCAGTTTGAGAATACCCCAAAACCTCGACGATAAGTCTCGCCGCAAATTTTTATAGGATCGCCCTTATAATCGGAGTCGACTTTGACCGAGTAAAAATCCTGAGCGGAGAAATAAGGTTCGATATCCGTCAAACTATACTCTTTGAAGTCGTTGTTAGTAACTAATATTTTAGAGATCGTATAATCAAAATTCTCTAAATAGTTCTTCTGATATTCGTAATAATTCGTCAGAATCTGCTTGTATCTTATCGCGATATCCGTCTCCGTTTCTGAAATATCGTCAAAATCGTAAATATTAGTTTCAATATTAAACAAGCTTAGCTTGTTTTCGTTAAAATTTAGTATCGCTTTATATTTTCCATCGCGAAGTCCTATATCGACGTTTTTCTCTCCGCAGGCAAAAAAGCGCATTTTGCCGACGTTTCTTTTAAGGAGAGACTCTCCTTGCGATCCGACGGGCTGGTCGAGATTCATAATATCGGCTGTTGTCGCGAAAATATCGGCTACGTTAGTAGTCGTTTCCAGTTCGTAGTAGTTATCAAAAATTACCGGATTAAATATAATTCCGGGAATTCTGACGTTCTCTTCAAAAATATAATTCTCATGCCCAAAGTTACCCTTGTGTTGATCGAACGCCTCGCCGTGGTCCGCAAGAAAAAAGATTATCGTGTCTTCGATAAGTCCTCTCTCCTCCAGCCCTTTATACATCATTTTAAAAATTTCATCAACAAAAAAAAGGTTATTAAGGTACTCCTCGTATAAATTTTGGGGGTCTTGTTTGTATTTTGGAGCATCGTCCGGTATATCGTAAGGGTGATGCGGCGAAATTGGAACAAACGTCAAAAAGAAATTTTTGTTATCTGCAATTTTTTTATCTATCCACTTAAGCCCCTCTTTTACCATATATCTATCGTCTATTCCCCAACTCGCCGTTTTAGCTTCCGGATAGAGTTGTTTGAGATATTTAGCGTCGGCAAGGTAATCAAAATCTCTGTTTTTTAAAAACGCCAATTTATTGTAAAAGGAAAAGGCGCCGCCGTGAATCAACGCCGATTTGTAATCTTTAGTTTTAAGTAAAGAGCTTAAGGCCGGCGTATTTATCTCGGGATTTATCAAAGTCAGCGACTTATATCCGGGGTATCCTCCAAGTCCGGTCAATAAAGAGATCAAAGTGTTGATACTTCTTACGCCCGTCGTGTAAAAATTTTTTAACAGCAAAGCGTTGGATAACTTGCTCGTCATAAAAGGCGCGACATTCTCTTTTGCTCCGTACATAGGATAGTAGCCGGCGAACGTGGATTCGGAAAGGTAATATATGATATTAAATTTTT
>JAGOCL010000131.1 GCA_017998755.1 Spirochaetota bacterium
CCCAAGACCGGCGCGGCTAATTTTTTTAACGAACTGTTATTACCCGACGGAACCGTTTTAAAAACTTTCTTTATTTGGTTATCGCTAGCGGTCTCAATTATTACTTTTTGTATTTTCTTTATCTTAGTAATAAACATTTTCTTTAAAGGTAAAATTTCGATAATACTAAAACAAATCATTTTATTATCTCCAATATTCGCTTTTTCGATAATATTTTTGTCTAAGGGGTTAATGACCGAATCAATAAAAGTTATTCAAAAAGAGTCGCATGACAAATTCTCGACTATTGCAAGCTCCGCTACCGCCTTAATAGACGGCGATCTTATAAAAAAAATAAACAGGCCAAATGACGCCGATTCGGACGCTCATCGCAAGATTTTAGAGATTATGATGAAAATTTTAAATAACAGAAAAGACGATTGGAATATCGATTTATATTCGTATTTTTACACGGTAAAAGACGGAATATTTTACGTTTCGAGCGATACCGGCGGGGATTTTATTTACCCTTATAAAACTCAAAAAGCTCACCAAGAAGCATATAAAAACGGGACTATTCAAACTATCGAATACAGCGACGAAACAGGTTTGTGGATAAGCGGCGTTTCTCCGATTTACGATTCGAACGGTAGAATTGTCGCCGTTTATGAGGTTACAAAAGAATTGAAAACCCTCAAAGAAATTCGTGGGATATTCTACAACAAAATTATAAAAGGTATTATAATCGCTTTATTATTTGTTATATTGGCAATTTTCTTTTTTTCATTTATATCTTTACGATCTTTAAATAAAATCGGAATAATTCTATCAGAAATAGCTAATAAAAAGTACGATACGGAATTAAAAATCGGCTCAAAAGACGAAATATCTGATTTTGCAGACAATGTAAATTTAATGAGAATTGAACTAAAAAAATATATAAGCAGTCTGAAAAATATATTGTCAATATTGGAAAACATAAGTATAGACGGTAGAGATAACGGAAAAGTTTTGACGACTAATCTTGAAGAAACCTCGCTTGCCGCTAACGAATTATTTTCGGGAATGAAGGCAATAAATTCAAAAACCGGAGAAATTAATGCTCAAGTCGACGTATTTTACGATATTGTTAAGGATTTAAAGAAAACTATATCTAAACTGAACAGCGCGACTGAAAATCAATCTACAGCTCTTAAAGAATCGTCGACTATGGTTCAAAACAGCTTGAATTCTATCGAAAAAGTCGCTCTATCCTCGTCGAAACAACGCGAAACCATATCAAATCTGGTAAATGTCGCAAAAAAAAGTTCGGAAGATATGGATAATACTCTTAATTCAATATACGATATTATCAAACAGGCGGAATCAATATCCGGAATGATAGAAGTAATAAACGGCATCGCCGATACCACGTCGTTATTGGCTATGAACGCCGCTATCGAAGCCGCGCACGCCGGAGATGTGGGCAAAGGTTTTGCGGTCGTCGCCGAAGAGGTAAGAAGACTGGCGGACGCTACTTTTGAGAATTCCAAGTCTATGTCGGTTTATCTCAACTCGATTCAAGACAAGATAAAAGAAACCGAACTAATAACTCTCGCCGCTAATCAATCTACCGATAGTTTGATAAGCTTTATTATGGGCATTACGGACGAAATAAACTCGATTTTGCAAACAATTCAAAATGTAGCTGAAAATAATAAAGCTATATCTGATAAATTGGATAATTTGAACATCATTTCGACAGAAGTATCTAAATTTTCTCATGATATTGAATCGGGTTATAACAAAATAGACGCTACGGTCGATATAGTTCGACGAGCGTCGCTAGAAAACGAAGCTTCTGTAACCGAGATTACTAAAAGAATTGAACAGATTACTCATCACATCGAAGATTTATCTCATATTGGAGAGAAAAATTCTGAAAATATACTATTAATAGAGAATGAATTAAAAAAAAATAAGGATTTATAATAAAAGAGAGGTTTGAATGAAATATTTTTTTGCGTTACTGTTAATTTTGATTACCATTTCTCCATTTTTCAGCGAAGACTTAACCGGCGACGATTACTCAAAGCTTAAAAACGAGATGGATAATATTAAAAAAGAGCTGAATATATTGAAAGAGAGAAACAATTGGTTCTCCTTTTTATTTGAAGGCTCGACAAAAGTTATCTGGGGTGTTAGTTTGTGGGCTGTTAACGGAGAACCTAAAAAAGCTCCGGTTTTAAATACAAAAATGCCTATTACTAACGGCTTTGATTTTGAGAACAACGTCAAATTCAAGATGAATCTAGGCAATCAGGTAGTTCACAACAGTTTGTCAAAAAGCGACGACGGCACCGAAATAATCTTTAAACTAAAATTTGAATCTCTGGGCGTATCGCAATTAATGCCGCGAGGAAGCTGGTATTTAGTCGACGCGACCGACGATACCGGTAAAAGAGTTTCGGTTTACTTTCCAAAATACGACAATAATGGAACAAACGTTTTATTTGGAAATATCCAGCTTGTTATAGATCAAGCGAGAGTTTCAAAAATAGCCGGAACAGGTTTCTTTTTTGATTACAGCGACATAACTCAAGTACATGAGTATTACGGAGTAAATCAAATGGTAGATACTATGACGCTAAATCATAAATTCTTTAATAACGGTTATTTTGCCGATACGTCGATCGACGGCGAATATTCAAATTTATATTACTCGTTTGATATTAACAGCGTTCCGTACTTGAAAGGGGATAGTCAAGAATACCCCGCCGAAAGCGGAATATCCGAAGGAGTACAGTTATGGTCTAACGCGATGTTGCGCGAAAACCTTAATGATTCAAGGTATAATCAACGTCCGCACGGATTCGCTATGGGGTACGAAGATAGAATTTCCAAGAACTTTGCTTTCTCGGTTTACGGCGGCGGGGCTTCAAAAGACGCTTTTGATCCTAAATTTTTTGAAGATTCAATTATAGATTACGGTTTTTTCTTGAGGGGTTCCATCAACATTTCTACTAATAAATTTAATTTTTACCCTAAGTTGAGTCTAAGTTTTGCCTTTCAGACAAATACAACCGAAGATTACGATTACGGCTGGTCGACTTTCGCCGCCGGGCTCAATCTACCGCTAGAATTCAATCTTCCTACCGGCGAGTCTGATAAATTCAAACTTGAATTTAACTATAACATTAATGCATTCTTTGCTCTAAGTCAAGTCGCTACGATGTTTTCAATTTTCCCGGAACTAACGGTATTGGATAAAAAATTATTTTTCAAATTCCCTATTTTGTATTCATTCAAAAACGGAGTTAACGGTTTCCTTAGAGTCGGAAACGATAGCGTTAAACAACTAGATCAACTTTATGAAAACCATGTTTTCTCTTTCAGTTTTATAGCGGGATTCGATTCAAGAAATCTTTTTGGAGATATTTTTAGATTAAAAGTATCAAACCAACTTCATTTTACCAATTTATACGTTTCTTTCAACGAAACATATTTTTACGAGATATTTAGAACGGAGTTTATAGCAGACAATATTCCCGACGGCCCGACTTCAATGAATTTTTATCTGGAATTCGGTTACGGTTTTGCCCAAAACGCGCGTTTAATTGACTCTCAAACTAATTTGAAATATCAATACGATTATGAAAAAGACGCGTGGGTCGACGTCCTTAACGGAGAAACGATGAAATGGAAAAAATTAAATCAAGGCAACGTATTAAGATTTGAAACCGGATTTATATTTGATATAATAAAAAATCTTCAAGTCGGATTTTCTGCAGAATCTCCATATCTACTGCTCAGCGCGATAAATCCGATTGGAGCTCAGCAGTCGTTTGGAGTATTCAAATTGTGGTCGGAAATAAAGTTTTAATATGACTGAAAACAAATTTTATTTTACCGGCGAGAAAAACGTCGTTCTAGTAGGTATCAAACTTCCCGATGAGGATTCCGCAAAGATAAACTACTCTTTGGAAGAGCTAGCGCTTCTCGCTAAGACATTGGGATTATCCGTAAAAGATTCGTTTCTCCAAAATAAAGACAAAATTGAATCAAATTATTTTATAGGAAAAGGCAAACTCGAAGAAATCAAAGAATTCAT
This sequence comes from Spirochaetota bacterium, assembly GCA_017998755.1. Lineage (GTDB taxonomy): Bacteria > Spirochaetota > GWE2-31-10 > GWE2-31-10 > MWDO01 > MWDO01. The sequence goes on from JAGOCL010000131.1 coordinate 4,070, forward strand.
CGATAATAACGATATAAATGCGATACTTTTTGATAGGGACTTATCCGGCGTTCAGGAAAGAAATATCGAAAAACTTTTAGGTAAACCGGTTTTTAGCAGAACCGAAATAATCTTAGATATTTTTAACAAGCGAGCGGTAACAAACGAAGCCAAACTTCAAGTCAAACTCGCGTCGTTAGAATACATGATTCCAAGATTACGAAACAGATGGGGTCACTTTTCGAGAGTCGAAGGGGGAATAGGACTGCGCGGGGGCGAAGGCGAAAAACAACTCGAGCTTGACAGAAGAATGGTAAAAGAAGACATTAATAAAATAAAGAAAAAATTGGCAAATGTGGATAAACAGGCGCAAAACAGAAGAAAGCGACGTCATAACGGCTCTCTGGTATCTATCGTCGGTTATACAAACGCAGGCAAATCTTCGCTGATGAATCTCTTATCCAAATCCAATTTATTCGTCGAAGATATGCTGTTTGCGACGCTAGACTCTACCGTCAGAAAAGTTTATATCAACGATAATCTATCGATTTTACTTAGCGATACGGTAGGGTTTATCAATAATCTTCCGCACAGTTTAGTAGCGTCTTTCAAATCGACTTTAGACGACGCGATTGACTCTAATCTTTTATTGCATGTAATAGACGCTTCATCCTCAAATATGCAAAATAATATTGCTTCGGTAGAGAAAGTACTTGAAGAAATATCGGCTAGTCATATTCCAACAATAAAGGTTTATAATAAAATTGATTTATTGGCAAATTTCGATAGCTCTCTTAACTCAAACGCCGACGGAGTCTATATATCCGTAAAAAATAAACTGGGAATTGCCGAACTAAAAAGTAAAATCTCAGATTTTTTCAATAACTAACGTTACAAATCGTCAAGGTGAAATTGGTTTTTCCTAATGCTGACGGAAGTTTGAGGATAAAACGGCCTGTCGTGTCCGGGAATTATCAAATTATCTACTTTTCTAAAAAAATCAACGCTTTTAAAATATTGTTCAAAATCCATGTGAGGCTCAAACATTCTATCTTTATTTTCTTCTTTCAAAATAAATCTGTTGCTCACTGCGTCGCCGGAAATATAAAATTTCTTGTCTCTATAACTTACTTCAAAAGCGTAATGATAAAATGTATGACCGAAAGCGGGTATTATTGATATAAATTCGGGAATATCGGGCAAATCTTCTATAAACGATATAGTTTGATTAAATCCAACCGCTTCTCTGCTCCAGTATTTTTTGATATAATTAACGGTGGATTGAGCTTCATGCTCGTCAAAAGAATTTTTATATCCCGGGCATCTTCTATGGAGAAATTCAAGCATATTTTCGCCGCTAAAAGCGACGTTGGCCATTTCTTCTGAAAAATTAAAGTCGTTTCGCGAAAATACGATACGAGCGTTAGTAAATAAACGATTACCGCCGATATGATCGGGATGAATATGCGTATTAAAAACAAATTTTATATCCTCCGGGGTCAGATCAAAATGTTTTTTTAATTGAAAAACCAAATTTGCGTTATCCGACGGAGAGCCGGTATCAAATATCATCGCTCCGTATTTTTGATCTATCAAGATAAACGATAGACATTTTAGAACATAAATGGAACCGTTTTTCATTTCTGAAGGAAAATCTGTAAAAATGTACCCTAATCTCAAATATAAGCTCCTTCTAAGCTATTTCCATATCCAAAATCATTATTTGAGGAATTATCTGTCCGTTATATTTATTAAATTCAAGTTGATATAAAATATCGTATCTGTTATTACGGTTATGAATTTTAGCAAACCATTCTGCTTGTCCCCAAAAAAGCCCTATTATCGGATTTGGCTCGGTTTTAAAAAAAAGTTTCAAGTGGGTTTTATCTTTCCCTATAATGTTGTAGTCGTAAACCTGTATACCTCTGCTCCATAAAATAGGTTGCAAAAACTCGTGCCCAAATGGTTCAAGATTATTCATTTTGGCAAATAATTCGTAATTTAAGAATTCCAAAGGAATCTCCGCGTCTATTTCTATGTGGTCTTTTTCTATGTATTTTGATATTTCAGTCTTTGATTTTTTGAGAAAGTCGATAAAATCGTTAAGTTTATTCTTGTGAAATCTAAATCCCGCCGCCGCTTGATGTCCGCCGTACTCGGTAAATATGTTTTTGCCTTTATCCAAAAATTCTACAAAATGAAAATTTGCTTTTCCTCTTATAGACCCGACATAAAACTCGCCTTCTTTCGCCGCTACTATAGCGGGATTGCCTATTAACCCTGATAATTTTGCGGCGGCGATTCCAGTTATCCCCTTATGTATCGTATCGCTGTAAAAGAAGCCAATATCGTCGTATTTAGCTTTATTTTGCTCGTAATCCTTTTTAAAAATAGATACTGCGTCGTCTTCTTTTAATTTACGTTCTTTATTGAAATCGCAAATAGCGTCAAGATAAAATCCGGAATTCTCCTTATCCAATAAAAAATAAACCGAAACTGTCGCGTCTCCCATTCTGCCGGGAGCGTTTAGAAGAGGCGAAATATTCCACGATATTTCTTTGGATGAAAATGAGGTTCTATCAAGTTCAAGTCTTTCTATCAAACCGGATATGTTATTTAAAGTTCCCTCTCTTATATAATTCAATCCTAAAGCGACGATTATTCTATTAACTCCGGTCAGGGGCATAATATCCGCAACAGTACCAATTGACGCTAGAGGCAAGTAATTTCTTTTGATATACTCAATTTCTTTTTGTTTAGATATATTAGCGTAAAAGTTCTTAAAATATATCAATCCTATCTTTAATTGTACAGAATCGATAACGTCTAAAAAAGTATTTTCAAATG
>JAGOCL010000132.1 GCA_017998755.1 Spirochaetota bacterium
ACTCTAAGCCGTTTTTTCGGAATTCTTATATCAGATATTTTTACTTTCATAACCTAGCCCTAGTTATTGAAAATCATATTTTAATACAGGTTGACGCGCAGCCGTTATATCGTCTACTCTTTTTATAGGAGTTTTTGTTGGAGAATTTTTAAGCGCTTCCGGAGAGCTTTTCATCTCTTCATAAATTTTTAATAGAGTTTCGGCAAATTTATCTAGCGTATCAATAGTCTCCGTCTCAGTCGGCTCGATCATCAAGCAATTATGAAGCGGAAAACTTACCGTCGGAGCGTGATAACCGTAATCTAAAATTCTTTTCGCAAAATCCATTATACCAAGCCCATAATCATGAAGTTCTTTTTCAAGCGAAATTACAAACTCATGCATTATATGATTTTTAGTCGCTATATCAAACTTATCTTTCAGTAAATATCCCAGATAATTAGCGTTTAGAATAGCTAATAGTCCGCTTTTTCTAAGCCCTTCTGCCCCAAGCGTAACTATATATGCGTAAGACTTGATAACTACCGAAAAATTGCAATAAAACGATCTTACCTTTCCGATAGATTTCTCTCCTCTTTCGAGCATTTTATATTTATTACCTACAAGCTCAACTTTTTCATTCGGGAGAAAATCCTTTAGATGCTTTTTTACTCCAACCGGGCCGGCTCCGGGGCCTCCTCCGCCGTGGGGCGTTGAAAACGATTTATGCAAATTAAGATGAACAACGTCGAATCCCGTATCTCCGGGTCTCGAAATCCCCAATATAGCGTTAAGATTCGCGCCGTCGTAATAAAGCTGTATATCTTTTTTATGGCAAATATCTACGATCGTTTCGATATTCTTTTCGTATAAACCTAAAGTATTTGGGTTGGTTAGCATAAAAGCCGCAACGTTATCTCCGATTTTTGCATTAAGATCGTCGATCAATACAAAACCGTTTTCGTCGGACTTTACAGTAACTACTTTAAATCCGGCTACGTTTGCCGACGCTGGGTTAGTACCGTGAGCCGAGTCCGGAACGAGTATAACGTCCCTGACCTCCCCTTTATTTTTAAAATATGCGTCTATAACATATAAACCGGTCAATTCGCCGTGAGCTCCGGCGCAGGGGGCGATTGAAACTTCGTCCATACCGGTAATTTCCGCCAAATCTTGCGCCGTCTTGCTCATAACTTCCAGATTACCCTGAATGCGGTCTTCCGACGAATACGGATGCATATTGGCAAAAGAGTCCATTCTTGAAATTTTTTCATTAATTTTAGGATTATATTTCATAGTGCAACTACCTAAAGGGTAAAATCCGGTATCTACGCCAAAATTCCTGTTTGACAACCGAATATAATGTCTCGCGACTTCCCCCTCGCTAATATCCGGAAAAACTTCCAATTCTTCTCTGATTAGGTTTTGAGGTAAATATTTTGTAATATCAAAATTATCTTCATTAAAAAACTTGAAGGAGGACAAACTGTCGTTTGATTTTTCAAATATTAAGTTTTTATCTATCATTGTATATTCTCCAATACTTTTACTAAATTCTCTATTTCCTCAACCGTATTCATTTCGGTAACCGAGATTAAATAACAACCTTTCATCTCATTATAAAACTTTCCTAAAGGATAAAAAGTTAAAATATCGTTTGATTCAAGACTTTTGGATATTTTATCATAATTTATATCTGTTTTTACTACGAATTCGTTAAAAAATATCTGGTTTTCGATAATTTTAAAGTTTTTCAATTTTGCAATCTTTTCTCTCGCCAAGCGCGACATTTGTACGTTATTTAATCCGCAATTTCTCATACCGGTCTTACCGAGAATCGACATATATACTCCAGCTCTAAAAGCGCATAATCCATGATTTGAGCAAATATTCGAAGAAGCCAACTCCCTTCTTATATGCTGTTCTCGGGCTGTTAAAGTTAAAGTATAAACTATAGCGCCGTCGGAGTCTTTGGTCTGACCGATGATTCTTCCCGGCATTTTTCTAAAATATTCTTTAGTGGTCGCCAAAAAACCCAAATAAGGTCCGCCAAAACTAAGCGGTATCCCCAAACTTTGAGCCTCGCCGACTACTATATCCGCTCCAAAGTCCGAAGGCTTCTTTAGTACCGTTAACGATAATATCTCCCACAACGTATGGATAACCAAACGCTTGTCGTTATGAACGATTTTCGCCGCTTCCGAATAATCTACTATCGAGCCAAGAAAATTCGGCGAGGATTGTATAAAACAAGCGTAGTCTTTATTCCACACAGATCTAAAATGATCCGCGTCGAAAGTATAGCCGTCGTTGTCGTAAATATCTATAGACACTCCCAAAGCTCTCATATAGGTATAAAGAGCTTTCAGATAATCCGGATGAATATACTTATCGACTAAAATTTTTTTGGTTCTTGTATGATGAACGGATAACGAAGCCGATTCGCAACAAGCCGTAGCGCCGTCGTACATAGAAGCGTTAGAAACGTCCATTCCCGTAAGAGCGCATATATAGGTTTGATATTCAAATATCGCTTGAAGGGTTCCCTGAGAAATTTCCGCCTGATAAGGAGTATAAGCTGTGTAAAACTCCTGACGGCCGGAAATTTCGTCTACCGCCGCCGGAATATAGTGATTGTAGGCTCCGGCGCCCATAAATATAGATTTATATTGCCTATTTTTTGACGCAATCCCCTCAAAATATTTCATCGTCTCAATTTCTGTCTTTCCTGAACCGATATTTATTGCTTTAGACTTGAATTTTGACGGTATCGGATCGGTCAAACTTTCAAGATCTTTTTTACCTATTACTTTAAGCGCCCGGTTTATCTCTTGTTCGCTGTGCGGATAGTATGACATTTAAGCTCCTTTTGCCCTTTTATAAAAAGGTATATCCATTTTGATTATTTTTTCTATTTTATTTCGTATTTTTATCGATAAATCGCTTGAATTTACATATTCTTTATTGATAAAAGCAAGACCGATATTTTTCTTTAACGTCGGAGAAAACGTTCCGGAAGTAACTATTCCGATAGTATTTCCGGCGTTATCTAGTATCTCCATCCCCGTTCTGGGGATAGATCTGCCGACGACCTCAAATCCTATCATTTGATCGCCGTAAATTGAGTCTTTGTTATCTACAATAGCTTTTTTCCCAATAAAATCGGAACTTTTATTGAGTTTAACGCTCCATTTTACCATTGTTTGCAATGGAGAATGATTCTCGTCAAATTCCGAACCGTAAAGCGGTAATCCGGCTTCCAGTCTCAAAGTATCTCTACAACCGAGTCCGCAGGGCTTTATATCGTATTTTTTACCTTTCTCAAGTATATATTCAAAAAGTTTTATCGATTTTGTATTCTCAATAATCAATTCGAATCCGTCTTCGCCCGTGTATCCGGTTCTAGATATCAAAAGCTCGGCTCCATCGTAAGAATATGTTTTAACTTCAAACGACTTCAATTCTGAAACATTATAAGACATATCTGTTAGAAGATTTTGCGCGAGCGGTCCTTGTACGGCTATAATCGCAAGTTCTTCCGACCTATTTACGCAGTTTTTATCGCTAAGTTTCAACGACTTCTTTATCCACTCGTAATCGACGTTTTTTCTCGTAGAATTAACTACTATGTGGTATAGCTCCTCGCTTATAGACATAACTAAAAGATCGTCTATAACTCCGCCGTTATTGTTTAGCATTGTCGAATATATAATCTTCCCGGGTCTTATTTTTGAATAATCGTTGGGTAACAGATAATTTAATTTATTAACGGCGTCCTCTTTATTGTCAAATTTTACAATAACGTTGCCCATATGCGACACGTCGAATATTCCGACTCCCTTACGTACCGCTTCGTGCTCCTCCTGTATCGAACTGTAAAATACGGGGAGATAAACTCCGTGAAAATCTACAATATTACCGTTAAGCTTTTTATGCGTCTCATACAAAGGCGTCTTCTTGATCTCTTCCATTTCCTCTCTCCTAATTATTATTATCTCCTGATAAATCATTAATAACCGGCTTTTTGTCGTCGGATATAAAGTCTAAAATAGCCCCGTTATCGTCGTTTATCAAATCATTCTGTTCTATAATATCGCTTGTTAGCCCGTCGTTTTCAAAATGATTTTCTATCGATTCAACCTCGACGGGCTTATCCGCTTTTATAGTCGTTGTAGTCGCTATTTCCAATTTTGGATCCAAAATCTTAGAAATAATAGTAGTAGTCGTAACAATATTTTCACCGTCTGAAGACGAATCTTTATTCGCAGTTTCGTCAAAATTTTCTTCATCATCTTTAATATCAGTATCAGAACTAACGTCTGTTACCGTATCGTCTTCAAAAAGATTAATGTTCAGTAGTCCTTCGATGTCTACGTCGCTATATAGAGCTTCGTATTCTTTTAATAAAGACTTATTAATACTTATATTATCCTTAAAAAAATCTGAATTACTGTCAATTTTTTCATATTTATCTATAAATTTATCAATAGTAGTCTTTTTCTGCTCTTCCTTCATTTTACAGGCTGTACACTTACTTTTTGGAATAGACCCGGGTATATAATATTCGAAATATAGAGTATCTTCGGCGCAATCTTCAGACGGTAATAATCCCGATTCGGAGCATACTTTTATTTCAAGTACGCCCGGCGGTCGCTTAAAAGTAAGAGGTTCTTTGTTTAAATGATAATGCTTCATAAACTCTAAAAAAGAGTTGCCTAAAACCGGTTCGGCGGGCTGACCGTTGCCAAGACTTAAACCGTATTCTTTAAAACCGCACCACATTGCTACGGTTATTTCCGGAGTAAAACCAATTATCGATACGTCGTTAAAATTTTGAGTCGTACCGGTTTTAGCCGCAATCTCAACCGGAGGGAAATTGTCTATCAAGCTCTTTCTGTAATACAAAAATCCCTCTGGACTATGAACTGTATCTTTTAAAATCGAGGTCATAACAAATGCGTTTTCCGGAGATATAATTTGTAATTTTTTAACGTTATCTCTATAATACTTCTCAAGTTCTTTCCAAGGTTCGTAAATAATCTTCCCCTCTCTGTCTTCAACATAAAGTATCGCGTTGGGATATTTTTTCTGACCGAGATTAGCGAACGTTGAAAATGCGTTAGCCATTTCTACCGGAGCTACAGAGCCCGTTCCCAATACGGTGCTTACTTCCGGTTTAAACCGCTCGTCAATCTCTTTTTGGGAATTAATTCCAAGCAATAAAGCGGCTCTATCTAAAGGATATTTATAATCGTTGTCCTTGCCAAGAGAATAAAATATTTGACACGACGGTATATTCAAACTTTTTCTAAGCGCCCTTCTAAGCGTTAACTTGCCATAATACCTTCCGCCGTAATTATACGGTTTATACCAGTCGTCGGGATCTTCCGAATCAAATGTAAAAACATAGGGTTTATCGATGAAAATTGAAGAAGCGTTATATAAGCCGCTATCTAGCGCATAAGAATATATCAACGGCTTAAACGACGACCCGGGTTGCCTTCTACTCTGCATAGCGTAATTAAATCTGTTATTAGGATCAAACTTCTTACCGCCAACCATAGCTACAATCTGACCCGTTTTATTATCTAGGGCAATAAACGCGCCCTGAACTTGCGATAATAAATTAGAGCCCTTATCAAGTTTATCAAACATAGCTTCCGTAGCCGTATCGATTAAATTTAATCCGAGTATTTGAGCTGTAAGATTTAACGAAGGATTTATGTTTTTTTGATATTCTGTAATAGCTCTATTCATATTGCGATTGCCGTCGACATTTATATTTGTCAAAGAAAACGCGTCGCCAAGTAGAGCTAAAGTGTCTATATATGAATTTTGAACAATACTATAATTCCTTAATTGATATTCCTCAAATATTTTTTGCTGTTTATCTAATACTGCGGTCATAAGCGAGCTCGCAAAAAGCTGAGCTTTCAAATCAAGCGTACTATGAATAACAAGCCCGTCTCTAAAAACGTTTACATTCGGAAGTTTTTTCTCTATTTCATTCAAGACCCAGTCGCTAAAATATGGCGCTTTATCTTCCCTATTATAAAAAGCGCCTCTCGAAGACTCGGCCGAAGACTGCCATCGTAACCAGAATTCATTAAAACTGTTGTCTGCGTCGATTTTAGATATAATTCCCGCTTTCGCCATTTTTCGAAGAACTTCTTTCTGTTTAACTTTATGATTCTTCGGAAATTTAATAAAAGAATAATAAGTAGGATTTGATATTACCGTTATTAGCGACGCCGCCTCAGAATATGTTAAATCGGTTACGTCTTTGTTAAAAAATAGCTTACTCGCCGCCTGAATTCCGTTTGTTCCGTAACCAAAAGGAACGTGATTAAGGTATAAAGTTAATATTTCATTTTTTGTATATTTCTTTTCAAGCTGTATCGATATCCAAAGCTCTTTGATTTTCCTGTTCAAAGAAAATTCGTTAGTTAAAAATAGAGTTCTCGCCAGTTGCTGAGTTAAAGTGCTGGCCCCGCTTACCGCTTTCCCCAACAAATTATTTACGGCCGCTCGAAAAATAGCAAAAAGATTAAAACCGTAATGCTTATAAAAACTCGAGTCCTCCCATAAAATCAACGCTTTAACCGCGAAATCTGGAACCATGTCGAGAGTTACCATGTCTCTTTTTTCGTCGGAATAAAATTCGGTTATTATCTCGCCGTTTTTATCTAACAAAACGCTTGGTAACGACGGTTTCTTCGTTTCTAAAAGAGTTTCTATCTCCTCCATGTTGTTAATTTTACTTAATATCAAACCTAGAGATATAGCGACAACCGAAGCGACAGATATAAGAATTATCATTTTAATTATTGAAGAACGAACAATGTTGTCTCTATTGGACTGCAAATTCCACCTCGCGAAAGAGCTATAT
>JAGOCL010000133.1 GCA_017998755.1 Spirochaetota bacterium
AAATTATCTTCAAGAAATAAGGAAATCGAATTTGTATTTTGTAAACAACTATTATTTTCTTATTAAAGATGAAATATATTACGAAATTACTAATATAACAGATTCTATTATAAACATAAAAATAAAAACAAGAGTACTTTCATTCAAAGACGGAACGACTAAAGAAATTAATTATTGAAAAATATGAATGAATACGATTATGAATTCAAGTTTATCATATCTCTTATTATTACAATAATAACAGAGACTCTAACAATTTTGTTTTTATACTATATTTTTAGGAAAAGATTAAAAACGCCTATAAAAATTGATACTATATTAATTAGCGGAATTATTCCGTCGTTAGCAACTTTGCCGTATTTGTGGTTTATTTTGCCTTTATTTATACGCGCCTATTTATTATTTATTGTCGTCGGCGAGATTAGCGTCGTAATTATCGAGTCGATAATATTATTTTATCTATTGAAAATCAAATTTTTATATAGCGTCGTCGTATCATTAATATGCAATCTATGCTCTTTTTTATTAGGAGTCGTTTTAAAAAATCTTGTTAAGCTATAATTTTTTGCGTTTTAAAATAACGATAGCCGGTTTCGCCGGCTGTCGACTTACGCCTTATCAAGATCAATTTTAATATCGACTTCGTCCACATTGGCGTCGAATTTAGGATCGCCGCCGGTTGTAATGTCTAGGGCGAGCGTTTCGTCTTTGACGGTTTTATCCCACGCAGAGATAGCTGCGCATATGTGTTCCGGAGCGTTGTACGTTATTTTTATTCTATCCGCGACATGCAGATTTTTATCTTTTCTAAGGTTCTGAATATGTCTGATAAATTCCCGCGCGATTCCTTCTTCCACGAGCTCTTTGGTCAAGGTCGAATCGAGCGCGACGGTAAGAGATCCATCGTTAAGTATCGTTAAGCCCTCTTTCTCTTTTCTTTCGACAAGAACGTCTTCTAGCGCTAGAGAATATTCTACTTCTCCGGCTTTTACTTTTATATCCTTGCCGTCTTCCAAATCGCGGGCTTCTTTAGCTCCGAATTTCGAGATAATATCGGCTAGAGTTTTCATATCTTTACCGGCTTTTTTCCCGAGAACTCTAAAGTTTGCTTTACATGTAAGAGTTACAAGTTTTTCCTCTTCCTGTTCAAATACTACGTTTTTAACGTTAAGTTCTTCCATTAATATAGATTCCATTTTGGAAAGCAATCTTATATCGTTTTCATTTTTGGTGATGCAATATAGGGAATTAAGCGGTTTCCTGAGATTTATACCTATTTTGGATCTCAAACTTCGACCCATCTCTACGGCGATCTGAACTATATCCATCTCAGCTTCCAACTCTTTATCCCGGATCGTAGGGTTCTCTTTGGGGTAATCGCAAAGATGGACGGACTCCGGCATTTCTTCGCCTCTTAAATTCGAGTAAATATAATCCGACAAGAACGGCGCAATAGGAGCCGACAAAATTGTAAATTTCATTAGCGCGTTATATAGAGCGGAATACGCCTCGTTTTTATCGTTGTCGTCTTCGGACTTCCAAAATCGCCTTCTTGATCTGCGGATATACCAGTTGGTCAAACCGTCGATAAACTTATACAAAAATTTTATCGCCTTTTGAAAATCATATTCCGACAGAGCCGTATCGACTTCGGAAGAGAGTTTCTCGACGGAACTGTTTAGCCATATATCGAGAGGATTCTGAAAACTGTCCGCTTTGTTTTTGGGAGACCATTTATCAATATTGGCGTATGTAACAAAAAACGAGTAGGAATTCCAAAGAGGAAGATGAAAGTTTCTAATCACTTCCGAGACGCCTGTTTCTGAAAAGAGCAATTCGCCCGCTTTAACGGCGGCGGAGTTCATTAGATACAACCGGAGGGCGTCGGCGCCGTATTTATCGAAAATATAGTTTACTTCCGGGTAATTCTTCAATCTTTTAGACATTTTTCTGCCGTCTTCCGCCAACACAAGTCCGTTGACTACGACGTTCTTGAAGGCGTTCTTTTTGAAAAGTCCGGCGCCCAAAACTACCAGCGTATAAAACCAACCCCTCGTTTGATCGAGCCCCTCGGCGATAAAGTCCGCCGGATAGGTCGATTCAAATTTCTCTTTATTCTCAAAAGGGTAGTGATTTTGAGCGTAAGGCATTGCCCCCGACTCAAACCAGCAGTCCAGTACTTCCTCTATACGGCTCATAGAAGAACCGCATTTTTTACATTTTAGCTTTATAGGATCTACGAAATGTATATGAATGTCGTTTATTTTTTTGCCGCTAAGTTTCTCAAGTTCATCGACGCTTCCGACGCAGAGCGTTTCGCCGCACTCTTCGCACTTCCATACCGGTATCGGACATCCCCAATATCTGTTTCGGCTGATAGCCCAGTCCCGCGCCTGCTCGATCCACTTGCCGAATCGTCCCTCTTTTATATGCGCGGGAACCCAGTTGATTTTTCCGTTAGCGTCGATCATGTCTTGTTTTATAGTCTGAATATTGACAAACCAGCTTGATACCGCTTTATAGATAAGCGGTTCGTCGCATCTCCAGCAGTGAGGGTAGGAGTGTTGATATGTTTCATGTTTTATCAGTTTCTTTTCGTCTTTTAAGCGTTTCATTATATCTTTATCAGCTTTTTTAACGTGAATTCCTTTGTAATCAAAAACTTCGTCCGTGAACTTCGCCTCGTCGTCGATAGGACAAACCGTCGGAAGTCCCTCTTTTTTGCCGATTTCCGCGTCGTCTTCGCCAAATCCCGGCGCTATATGTACGATCCCCGTTCCCGAATCGGTCGATACGTGATGACCGAGAGTTACTCTAAACGCGCCGTTATTCTCCTCGTCTTTGAAGTATGGGAAAAGCGGTTCGTATTTCATCCCGACGAGATCTTTTCCAGTATATTTCTTTACGATCTTGATTGAATCCAAGTTTTGATAATATTTTGACAATAACGCTTCCGCTAAAATGTAACTTCGCCCTTCGTCTTCTATCTTGACGTAAGTTATATCTTCGCCGACGGCTAAGCCCATATTTGAAGGGAGCGTCCAAGGAGTAGTCGTCCACGCGAGAATATAACAATTCTCCTCCCCCTTGATCTTGAATGCGACGGTTATCGCCGGATCTTGAACGTCTTTGTAGCCCTGATTAGTCTCGAAATTCGATAGGGGAGTAGCGCATCTTGGGCAATACGGTAGGATCTTGTGCCCCTCGTAAATAAGCCCTTTTTCCCAAAGCGACTTGAAAACGTTCCATATAGACTCCATATAATCGAGGTCCATAGTTCTGTAAGAATTCTTGAAATCCACCCATCGCCCCATGCGGTCGATAGTTTTTTCCCATTCGTTTGTGTATCTCAAAACGCTTGCGCGGCACGCTTCGTTAAATTTATCTATACCGTAGTCAAGTATCTCTTTTTTACTGTTGAGATTCAAATCTTTTTCAATCAAATTCTCTACCGGCAGTCCGTGACAGTCCCAGCCCCATCTTCTTTCGACGTATTTGCCTTTCATCGTTTGGTATCTGGGGACTATATCTTTTATGGTTCCCGGTAATATATGTCCGTAGTGCGGAAGTCCCGTCGCAAACGGAGGTCCGTCGTAAAAAACATACTGCTCGTTGTCTCTATTTTTTTCGAGAGATTTTTCAAAATATTTGTTCCCTTCCCATGTTTTTAAAACTTCTTCTTCCAGTTTTGAGAAATTTACCTGCTTATCGACGTCCTTGAAAGCCATACGTTACCTCTATATATGAATGTTATTTTTGGAACTAATATACATAAAAAGTCTGATTTTGTCAAATTATTACTATGTAATGAAAATCTCAAATAAGGAAAAATATTTTCAAATAGCTCTTGACTTGATAACAATTTTGTATTATCATTCTAAATGAAACTAATTATCAACTAGGTAAAAATATGAAGAGAAATTGCGGACAGTGGGGACATAGATTAAGACAATGCGGTTATAAATGCACTCCGGGGAGAGAGGCGATCCTTGAGATACTGGAATGTAACGAAGGGCATTTGAGTCCGGAAGAGATTTTTACGTTAGTATCAAAAGAGTATCCCGAAATAGGACTAACTACTGTTTACCGGACGCTTGAGATATTGGTAAGATTGGGAATTATAGTTAAATTGGAGATCGGGGACGGCAAGTCCCGTTACGAATTGTCGGAAAACCACGGGAAGAAATCTCATCATCATCACCTTGTTTGCGATAGTTGCGGGAAAATTGTGGATTATTCGGATTTTATCGACGAAGAGGTAGAGTTAATAACTAAAATAGAGAAAACGTTGGAAAGAAAGAGAAATTTCAAGATCGAACATCATATAATCCAATTTCACGGATTATGCGGCGATTGTTATGTAAAAAAGGGGTAGGAAGATAAATTATGAATCTGACGTTTATTTGAGCGGAATTATGCGGTAAACGCATAAAATATTAAACATTTAACAAAAGGAGAACAACATGGAAGAACAAGTAATGAAATTGCCGAGAATCGGCGAGAAAGCGCCGGAATTTAAGGCGGTTACCACTCAGGGAGAGATTGATTTTCCTAAACAGTATGAAGGAAGCTGGGTTATACTATTCAGCCATCCGGCGGATTTCACTCCCGTTTGTACTTCGGAATTTATGACTTTCGCTTCGCTTGAAGGGAAGTTCGCCGAGCTAAACTGCAAGTTAGTCGGATTGTCTGTGGACGGGCTTTACAGCCATATCGCATGGCTTCGAACTATCAAAGATAAGATCGAATATAAAGGGATGAAGAATGTAGAAGTAAAATTCCCTTTGATAGAAGATATCACAATGGAAGTCGCTAAGAAGTACGGTATGATACAACCGGGCGAGAGTAATACTAAAGCGGTTAGAGCGGTATTTGTAATCGATCCAAAAGGAATAATCCGAACTATTATCTATTATCCTTTGAGTTTAGGTAGAAACTTCGACGAGTTATTGAGAGTCGTTATGGCTCTGAAAACCGCCGACGAATTTGGCATAGCCACGCCGGCCGATTGGAGACCGGGGGACGACGTAATAATCTCGCCTGCCGGCTCATGTAGCGCCGCAAAGGATAGAATGGACGGTAAAGAAGAAGGTCTTGAGTGTAAAGATTGGTTTTTCTGTACTAAAAAGATCGATAAAGATACGATTATGAAGAAGATTATTAAAAAGTAATTATATTAGGGCTTTGAAAATATTAACCATATTTTCAAAGCCCTATTTTTATACCCTTAATGGAAACAATTTCCATTAAGGGTATAAAAATAGTCCGGACTATTAAAAAAAAATTAAGGAGAAAATTTATGAAGATTGTAATTTCAACGGACGGAGATAACGTATCCGCCCATTTCGGACGTTGTCCGGAATTTACCATTGTGGATATTGACGGCGGCAAGGTAATATCAAAAGAGGTTATCGGTAATCCGGGGCATAGTCCGGGGTATCTGCCTCAGTTTTTTCATGAAAAAGAGGTGGAATGTATAATCACCGGCGGAATGGGCGGGAACGCGCAAAATCTTTTTAATCAGTATAATATAAGACAATATGTAGGCGTATCGGGGAAAATCGATAGCGTTATCGCTCAAGCGCTTTCCGGAACTCTAAATGGCGGAGAGTCTTTGTGTTCGCCCGGGGGCGGTCGGGGCTATGGAGTAGATAAAGCCGGCGGATGCGACCATGGCGGAAATCATAGTCATCATAATCATTGAAAAAGGAGAAAGAAAATGAAATTATGCGTAACGTCTTATGGAAGCGATTTGGAATCAAAGGTAGATCCGAGATTTGGGAGGTGCGAGTATTTTATAATAATCGATACCGACGCGATGTCGTACGAAGCGATTAATAATCCCGCCGGACAAAGCGGAGGGGGAGCGGGAATTCAGTCGGGACAACTTATATCGGAAAAGAAATGCGACGCGGTTCTTACCGGCGCCGTCGGACCTAACGCGTTTCAGGTATTAAACGCCGCGAGGATAAAAATATTTACCGGAGCGTCGGGAACGGTTAGAGAAGCGATAGAGAAATTTAAGAAGGGGGAATACAATAATACAGACAAAGCGACGGCGGAGTCTCATAGCGGAATGAAATAGGAATTATTTAAAATCTTTGCATAATAATTAAAAATTTAATATTATAAAAAAATATGGATCTCTTTTAATCTACGGGAAATTCAATGTTAGACTGTTAAACAACGGGTTGAAACCCGCTGTTTTCCCGTAAATAAATTTAGAACCAAAAATATTATATGAGGTGATTTTTCTATGAAAAAAATTAGCGGAGTTCAGATTTTTAGAATCGCCATTCTTACGTTTTTCCTCGTACTCGTAACGGTAATATCATATCAACATCAGAAACTTGGCGGAGGACCGACGGGAGCGCCTTCGATACACAGTATTTGTCCGTTCGGAGCGCTTGAGACGGTTTATAAAGTTATAGCCGGCGGCGAATACCTCAAACGAACAAACGCATCGAATTTTATTTTGTTTGGCGCCATAGTAGTTTTAACGTTTTTATTTGGAAGACATTTCTGCGGATTCTTGTGCGCGCTCGGTTGGATGCAGGAACTTGTCGGGAAACTCGGGAAACTGATATTTAAGAAAAGATTTACTATTCCCAAAATTGTAGACGCGCCTTTGAGGTATCTAAAATACGTCGCGTTAGTCGTAATATTGATATTTACCTGGAAACTTGGCGATCTTGTCGTATCCCCTTACGACCCGTTCGCCGCGTTTGCTCATTTTTCGGCGGGCTTCGGCGAGCTTTTTGGCGAATTTCTTATAGGATCGATAATATTTATCCTTATGCTAGTTTTATCTCTATTTTACGACAGGTTGTTTTGCAAAT
>JAGOCL010000134.1 GCA_017998755.1 Spirochaetota bacterium
CAATATCTTTTTACTTCCAGCTTCTTCTCCAAAAAAATACCAATAATTTTTAACCCAGACCGGAGCTAAAGGAATAACTCTCAAATCAGTGAAAGATCCGTCCTTCCTTTTATATTTGCCGAATATATCGCTTTTATCTATCATCGCTTCTCTGATATTTGCTCTAATAAACCTATAAATAGCGTTTCCAATATGACCATACTTTTTTATCAAATATTCCAGATTTTTCCCGTTTAGACTCTCTTCGTCGACAAGACTAAAAAATATTTTCATTAGACACTCTGTATCGTAAAGCGCTCTGTGATATTCGCCGTTTGAAGCTAAATCGTAATATCTTACTATATTATCAAGTTTGTATTTGGGGAGTTGGAGCAGTTCTTTAGACATCTTGAGCGTATCTATCGCAGACCACCCTTCATAGGTAATACCGACTCTCGCCATTTCGCTTGACAAAAATGATAGATCAAAAGGGGCGTTATGCGCGACAAGAGTTGATTTATCAATAAACTCGATTATACGCTCTCCAATTTCTCTTGAAAATAATGGAGAATCCATAACCATGTCGTTTGTGATCTTATTGATAGCGCTTGCCTCCGGGGGAATCGGCATGCCGGGATTAAACAAATACTCAAGCTTATCTACAACCTCCCCTTTTTGAGTTTTGATCATAGCCAATTCTACAACCCTGTCTCCGCCTAGAGGAAATAGTCCCGTTGTCTCAAGATCAAAAAATATATAATTTTCTTTTATTAAAGATTGTGAAAAAAGCGAGAATATACTCATTACTCCTCCGTATAAATAGTAATAAATTTTTTTTGCTTTTTTGTCAATCTGTATGATACAAAATATAGCTCCTACTTTGGTTTAGCTAAGAATACTCCGCTATATTTTCTTATTAGTATATTCAAAACGGGAATTCCCATTTTGAATAATATAGCTTCCCTATTAAAACAGACGTCTTAAATCAATTGACAAATATCGATATTTTTAGTATTTTTAAAGAAATTTTTAATCGCCTAAAATCTAAGGATAATCGCATGTCAAACGAATTAAGCAAATCTTATAATCCAAAAGAATTTGAAGATAAATGGTACCAATATTGGTTGGATAACAAAGTTTTTTCGCCCCGCAAAGGCGATAAAGGTCATTTTAGCATAGTCATTCCGCCGCCAAACGTTACGAGCATTCTTCACATGGGGCACGGGCTCAACAACTCCATTCAGGATATATTGATCCGCTATAAGAGAATGTCCGGCTACGATACTTTGTGGGTTCCCGGCACAGACCACGCCGGAATCGCGACGCAAAACGTCGTCGAGAAAGAACTCGCCAAAGAAGGAAAAAAACGGACTGATTTCACAAGAGACGCGTTCGTAGAAAGAGTTTGGGTAACGGCGCTTCGCCATCAAAAATCCATTATCGAACAGCTCAAAAAAATGGGGTGTAGTTGCGACTGGGATAGATTGGCTTTTACTTTCGACGAAAAACGAAGCGACGCGGTTAAAAAAGTATTTATAACTTTGTTTAACGACGACATGATTTATAAATCAAAATACATCGTCAATTGGTGTCCTCGTTGCGGCACGGCGCTTGCCGACGACGAAGTCGATCACATAGATAAAATGGGCAAACTATGGCATATTAAGTATCCGATAAAAGGTACAAACGATTTCATCGTCGTCGCGACGACCCGACCCGAGACTATGCTCGGAGATACCGCGGTCGCATTTAACGACAAAGACAAAAGGTATCTTCATCTAAAGGATAAAAGTTTTGTTCTGCCTTTGGCTAACCGCGAAATAAAAGCGATATTCGACGGCTACGTTGATCCCGAATTTGGAACCGGAGCCGTCAAAGTAACTCCCGCGCACGATCCCAACGACTTTGATATGGGTAAAAGACACGGTCTACAGTTCATAAATATTTTCACTGAAGACGCTAAGATGAACGATAGCGTTCCCGAAAAATACAGAGGTTTGGACAGATACGAATGTCGCAAAGCCGTCGTTGAAGATCTAGAAAATCTGGGGCTTCTCGTAAAAATCGACAACCGTAAACACAGCGTCGGCGAGTGTTACCGATGTAAAACGGTCGTAGAACCGCGATTTTCAGACCAATGGTTTGTAAGGATGAAAAAGCTCGCCGAACCGGCGCTCGATGCTGTAAAATCCGGGAAAATTGACTTTATTCCGAAACGATGGATCAAGGTTTACTATAACTGGCTTAATAATATCAAAGATTGGTGCATCTCAAGACAGCTTTGGTGGGGTCATCGTATTCCGGTATATTACTGCAAAAGTTGCGGTTGGACTACCGCCTCCTACGATGCGCCGGATAAATGCCCGGATTGCGGAGGTATTGAGTTTAGTCAAGATCCCGACGTTCTCGACACATGGTTTTCGTCGTGGCTCTGGCCGTTTTCGACGCTCGGCTGGCCTAACGATACGGAAGATTTGAAAAGATTTTATCCGACCTCGACGCTCGTTACCGGACCGGATATCATATTTTTCTGGGTGGCGCGTATGATAATGGCTGGGCTCTACTTTATGAAAGACATTCCTTTCGATAGGGTATTTTTTACCGGAATGGTAATGGATATTCAGGGCAGAAAAATGTCAAAGTCGCTCGGTAACGGCATCGATCCGTTTGAGGTTATCGAACGTCATGGAGCCGACGCCCTTAGGTACACGATGATAGCGGTAGTCAGTCCAAATCAAAATCTCAAACTCGGTTTTCCGAAAGAAGGGGATAAAAACGCCGTAGATTCTTTTGAAATAGGCGGCAAGTTCGCTAATAAGATATGGAACGCATCGAGGTTTATTTTATCCGGAATATTCGAAGGTTTTAAAGAGATTCCGATTGAAAATATAAAAAGCCGCGACGTTTTTGATAATTGGATACTTAACGAGCTAAATCAATTATGTAAGAATGTTAGCTCTTCTCTGGACAAAGCGAGGTTCAACGACGCCGCGCGAGAATTACATCAATTTTTTTGGGACGAGTTTTGCGATTGGTATATTGAGATCAGCAAAGGTAAAATATTCGGAGACAACCTTACCGTTAAAAACGAAACTCTTTCGATATTGATCTATATTTTGAGAGAATTTCTCAAACTTCTTCATCCGATTATGCCTTTTATTACCGAAGAGATATATCAAAAGTTGCCGAATCCCGAACTCTCTATTTCCATTGTTAGTTATCCGCAATATAATGGCAAATCTTCTTCTAAAGACAAGAAAAAAGCGGTTAAGTTCTTTGACGTTATAAGATTAGTCAGAAGGATAAGAGCTGAAAACTCCATTCCGCCTGAAAAAAAGGTCAAAATATTCATCAAATCGCTAGATCGCGACGTAATATTTTTCTGCGATAATTATAACAAACAAATTTTATCCTTGATAAAAGGGGAAGAGCTTAATATTTCTGAAAAAATGGACAAACCTTCTGGTTCTTCTGCGGGAGCAAACGAGTTTTGCGAAATCTATATACCTCTCGAAGGACTTATAGATAAACAAAAAGAAATGGAGAAATTTGAGAAAGAATATAAGAAAATAAAAGTTGATTTTGATAAAACTTTCGCGAAACTTAATAATGAAAATTTTGTTAAAAACGCTCCGGCGGAAGTAATTGAAAAAGAGAAAGCCAAGCTGGAAGAGTTTAAAAGTAAACTGGTAAAAATAGAAGATAACATAAATTTACTTAAATCTTAATACGCTACATTACAAAAAAAAACGACCGATTCTTTATAAGAACGGTCGTTTTTTTTTATAACTGTCTGTAACAGGTTATCAGTTATTCGTTTCTAAATTTATACCCACGTCGCCGTAAACGCTGTCTAAAGTAGCGTCGACCGTAACGATCCCCGTCGATACGACGTTTAGATCCGCCGGATACATCTGCTCGCTAAGCGTTATATCATTGTCCGTTGTTATAATCGTCTCATCGTAAGCCTCAAAATATACCCATCTATTTCCGAGAGGAATATTTGAAACGGTTACGCTTGCAGTCGCTACTCCGTTTGACTCGGTATAAGAAAAATTCGACGGTTTATAAAACTTATTAGTAAAATCCGGAACGTTGTTTACGGACGTTACCTTTAGGAAGAAACTATCGTATTACGATAGTCTGAATCAATTTTTAAATTTATAATTTTTTTTGGCAATTCGTCGGAGGCGTTATCAAAGTTCAAGAAAGAACACCCGCCAAAGATAATAAGCGCAGAAACTAATAGAAATGTAAGATAAAAACTTTTTAATCGCCTCACTTACAAAACCTTAGATAAAAACTTTTTTTTAATATCAAACAAATAACTTTAGAAACCCTATGTTATATATATAACGCTAAATTTTAAAATGTCAACCCAAAAGCGCCTATTTTTTATCAAAATATCAAAATAAGCAAAAAACTCCATTATTTGTATAAATTTTATACCATTCGATTAAATCAAACTGGAATTTTGATATTTATTTTAGCTCGATAAGATTGATTATAGAAAGCAAAGCGCTATACAACCAAGATTTTATATAATAAAATATATTTTTTAATTTTTTTTAGCCGTCGAGTATAGTAATCTCAACGCGCCTGTTTTTACGCATATTCTCTTCGGTATCGTTTGGAGCTATCGGATAATCGGCGCCTTTCCCTCGATACAACACCCTTTTTGAATCAAGCCCTTTGCTTATCAGGTAGTATGCGATAGTTTTAGCCCTTTCAAGCGATAATTCATCCTGTTCTTTTTCCGTTCCGGCAAGAGCGGTATGTCCCTCCACTAAGAAAGTTTTATCTTTGATTTTTGCAAGCGAATTGTATATCTTGTCAAGTTTATCATACTCGATATCCAGCAAATCTGTAGTATTCGGTTTGAATTTGAGATCTTCCAGCCGCAAAACCACGCCGTCATCCCCTTTTTCCACAACAACCCCGTCGTCGTCTTCAAAATCCAGATCGTCGCTAAGATCGCGAATAATTTCTTCCTTATCCATCGCGTCGGAAATATTATAAAAGTAGAGCGTAAATCCTTCCATTTTATAGACGTCGCCGGAATGATAAATTTCTTCCTTAAAATGATCTTCTATATAACTCGGTAGTTTAGCTTCGTTGTCGTAATATAACTTTACGTTATGCATAGCGATCGTTTTGGATATCTCTTTTATGTCGTGATTTCTCGTATAAGAGTATCTCATTTCAAAATAATCCCTCTCCGAGCCGAACAACATTTTCTTACCCAAATATACAGTTTGAGTCGCAATAGGCAATACGTATTTGTTCTCGATATCTAAAACCGCCGTTCCGTAACCGAAAAAAGAATCTCCTATAGACAAAGTTTTCTCCGGAAAATTCGGCGCCCCTCTCAAAAACGGATACTCTGTCTCTTTTACGCTTTTCACTTCGCCGCTTCTGTTCATAAAATACGACACAGCGCAGTCTTCATCTACCAAATATCCTGATAATACTTGATTACGGAGCGTTTTCTCCATTTTGTATATCCTACCGTCTATTTTATAGTTGTTTTCTAGATTATTAGTATGAAATATTACTTTATATTCTTTAGACGTTAGACCGGCGTATTTTTTATTCTTGTAAGTTCTATAATTAGACCGTATCGCAATAGAGTAAGATTTGCCTTCGGAAAAATTGTAATAGAAATCTTGGGAACTTAGCGCGCCGACGATAAAAAATAATAGCGCGACCGCCCTATTCATATACGCCCTTTACGAGAAGCGCTACAATTGCATCGTTTATTTTTTTTCATATCTTACTGCTGTATCGCTACCCAAAACAACATGAAAGGCGCCAACGGCGTAACGTCGACGTTGTCCCAATAACTCTTAGCGTCGTCGCCGTTCGACATATACGGCATATAAATAGAGATTTTTTCCTGCTCGATCTTAACGCATTTAAACCAATCCGAGGCGTAATCGGCGCTATTGTCCGGATAGTACATCGTCCCGCCGTCGTAAGTAAAATACGACAATTGTCGCGTTTCGTATCTATCCGAAGATGTGTCCCGTTTTTTTTCTGCGTCGAAAGTCGCTAAACAGTTCAGCTTTGGAAAACTATCGACTATTGAATAATCGTTGACCGCGCCCCATTGCATCGGTCTTTGCGTTGCAAATACGGCGATTCTCGCGCCGGGCTTTAATACCAAATAGTTCGAATTAATCGTATTAAGATTGATAACCGCCGCTTTATTAACCGCGTCCCACGTTACGTCGAATTTATTCGGCTCAACCGAGCTATCGGCAACCCTTTTATAAATTTTCTGCTCAAAAGAGAGCGGCATGATGATATTATTATCGACGGTGGCATCCTCGGTCGGCTGTATGTTGTAAGTATTATAATCAGCGTCGTAGTAAACAATCTGGGAATACTCAAATATACTCCAAGTATCCGGCGGTATATCCGACGTTCCGTCCCAAACTCTTCCGGCCAAATTCCCGTTATCGGTTGAAGCTTTGATATGAATATCCGGCCTCCAATTGACAAATCTTATACCCGGCAATCCCCAGAAAGCCGCAACGGTAGAATTATTAGAACTTCCTCCGTCCTCGGACAATAAATTTCTAAAAACAATTTTATAGTTTCCGCTTTCAACTTGACATGATACAAAAATTATCGCGTAAACCAAAACGCATACCGCTCCGCTAAATATTTTCTTCATAAAGAACTACCTCGAATATAATTTCTACCTTTTACAATATATACCAAATAAATAATTATATCAAATAAAAAAAATAAATTTATATTTTTTTTAGAATTTTTATTTATTTATTTTATTATAGAGTGTATAATACAAATAATTTATTTCAGGAGACATAAGTTGAGAAAGAATTTTATAGA
>JAGOCL010000135.1 GCA_017998755.1 Spirochaetota bacterium
TGAGTATATTGAGTGTTATTACAATAATTATAGAAAACACTCACATCTTGGACTTTTAAATCCAAATGAGTTTGAAAAACAAAAAAGCGCTTAACTTACCGTCCGATAAAAATGGGGTAGATCAATTTTCTACAAGGAGAAATATAAGATGGGAAAATATCTAGATGCAATTAAATTATCAAAAGAATTAAAACACAGAATGAAAAACTTGATAGAGTCTAATATATACTTACGAAATGAAGCATTATTTAACATACTAAGTAATGAACTAGATAAAGCCAATGAACTAATATCGGAACTATGGATAGAAGGAACTTTTTCCTCTTTTAAACATAATCAAAATTTAAATGACACCGGATTTATATGCGATATCTTTGCTAGATTGTTGAATGAAAATAATTATTTTAATACAAATATCGTCCCATTTAAGCATCAATATGAATCGCTAAAAATTGTAAATAACATGGACATAAATAAAAAACCAGGGATTGTCGTTAGCGCTCCTACGGGAACAGGAAAAACAGAGGCTTTTTTATTACCAATTCTTAACGATCTATTTCTAAATCCAAGGCACAATAATGAAACGGGCGTAAGATCTATTATTTTGTATCCTATGAACGCTTTAGTTCGAGATCAAAATGAAAGACTTTATAAATGGCTTAAAGGTCAAAATATTATTACCATGTTTTTCTATAACAGCGAGACTCCGGAAAATTCCAGAGATACTCAAAGAAGTAAGGATGAAAATTTTACAGATAAATGCTTTATTCCTTATAGGGAAAATGCAAGGAATAATCCGCCTGATATTATGATAACTAATTACTCAATGTTGGAATATATGCTATCCCGTCCTCAAGATTATCCTTTGATAGGAAACGCGCTAAGATCAATAATAGTCGACGAAGTTCATTTATACAACGGATCTTTAGCGGCGGAAATATCTTTACTCTTAAAAAGAGTATTAATAAAAGCCAATAAAAAAAGCGATAACATACTGTATATTGCAACTTCAGCTACCTTAAATGAAAATGAAAAGGAATCAAAAGATTTTTTCTCAAGTTTTTTTGATAAAGAACCGGACGATATTTTCTTGATTAAAGGAGAAAGAGAATATATATGCAACGAAGAAAGTCGTATAGAACTGACAATTGATGAACAAAACAATATTTATGAAATATTTAGAAATATAGATAATTTGATTATTAAAAATTCTTCTGATTTGTATAATGAATTTAATAATACCAGATTGTTTAATAGATTAATTTTTCTGTTTTCAGAAAATAATTTAATTAGAATCGACGAGCTTAATAAAGTATTATTTAGCAATCTTAATATTACTCCGGATGTAATAAAAGAGACTATAATGAATATCTTATTAATAGGAGCAAAGGCAAAAAGGACAGAACAAGATCTTCCTATAATTCCTCACAAACTTCATATTCAACTTAGAGGAAGTCAGGGATTTTCGATATGTATTAATCCTAATTGTAATGAATCATCTTTCAATGGCTTTGGAAAAATCAGCCATGGCATTTCTTTTCAATGCCCTTCATGCGGAAGCGCAACGTTAAATATAGTTAAATGCGATGAATGCGACGAACCAATGTTTGCCGGAAGAGAAAAATCAACTGGAATTGAATTTGCAAGAAATATTAAAAATCCTGGAGTTTCATATTTAAGCAAAAAGCAATCAAATATTGAAAATATTTTTCTTAAAGACGGATCTACCGGAAGCCCTTATGAGTACGATCAAAAGTTATATAAACACGAAGTTTGCCCTAATTGTGGTAATAATTCTTTTATTGATTTAAATTCAGACGATGGAATTATGGTTCCTTTGATTGCAGAGACTATGGTTAGCGCTATGCCTGAAATTGATATTCCTGTAAATATATTTTTACCATCAAAGGGTAAAAGAATAATAACATTTTCAGATAGCAGATTTCAAGCGGCAAAACTAGGTCAATTATTAACTCAGACCCATGAAACTCATCTGTTTAGAAGAATATTAACAAATACAGTATATAATGAACCGCAAAACAAATCTAATGAAAAATCGCTTATTTTAGAAGATATTAATGATCTTAAGAATAAAATTAGAAACGAACAGCGACCAATAGCTAAACAGAGATTTGAAAATCAATTAAAAGAATATAATAAACAGTTAGCAGAAATAGAAAACGGAAGAACAATTGATCATGTTATTAACAAATTGAAAGATAATGAAAAGATGGCTTTCTTTTCAAACAATATTATACTTAACGAAGAAATTGAAGATAGAACTAATAAGAATTTTCAATACTGGTGGGATAAAAATAAAAGCGCAACACTCAATGATATATTGTATAAACTTGCTTTCGAATTTATGGTTCCAAATCCTAGAACAATAAACTTAGAATCTCTGGGACTATTACGACTTGAATATCCCGGTATAGAAAAAATAATTTTTAATAAAGATTTTCAAGCGCAAATTGGAACTGAAGCTTATAATATAATAGAGAATAATAAAATAAAAATTTTATATCTATTTTTACATATATTTAGAATGTTTGGCTGCATTACTCTAGGTAACGACGATGAAGACGACAAGGTAGGTCTTCCCCAAATCGGACAATATCTTGTATTTGATAGCGATGGTTATAAATTAAAGAAACTAAAAGTTACTAATAGATCTTTTTTATATAAATTTGTGTCTATGATACTAGACGAAATTAACTCTTTAGATAATACAGAAAATAGAGTCCATAATTTTATAAAATTTATTTATGAATCGTTTTCTAATGCAAATCCTAATGAATTTAGTTGGCTAGAATTTGTAGATAGACAGACTTTTGATAATAATGTTGAAAAAACATTAAGAATTAATTTTAAAAATCTATGTTTATCAACGCCCAATACTTTGTATTTTAATAATGCAACTGGTAATATATGGAATGAAGAATTATTTGGTATTGTTCCAGAAAGAACGCCTGGGGCTAAAATAGATTTATCGACAATGCTCCAATCTGATTTAGATAATATTAAAAGTTTAAGAAGATTCCGAATTATGTATAAAGAAGGAGAAGATGCAATAAATGAAGCTTTATACGCAGAAGAACATTCTGCTCAACTTAGCGGAAGAAAAAACAGACAATTACAAAATTTATTTATTAATGGAAGAAGAAATATTTTATCTGCTACCACAACTCTTGAAGTCGGTATAGATATTGGAGGATTATCTGGCGCATTGATGGCAAATATTCCGCCTAATAAATCAAATTATCTTCAAAGAGCCGGACGAGCAGGCAGAAGAAACGACTGCTCGTCTATTGTTGTCTCATACGCTAGAAGAAGGCACTTTGATCAACAGGCATTTTCATTATTCTCACATTATCTTAATAAATCCTTCAAGAAATTATCTATACGCTTGGATAAACCAAAAATCTTTATCAGGCACTTTAATTCTTTACTTATTACTTTATTTTATGAAAATCTTAAATTAAGAGATGAAGACACTGCCATTAATTCTTTTAAAGCTTCCGGATATTTTTTTAATTTGATTATACCGCCAAGAATTGATACGGCTATTAAAAATAATCAGATATTAGATTCTGTTGGCAATGAAATATCGATTTTTAACGACATGATTGATTTTGTAACTAACTTAGATTTTACTACTTTACAAGAGAAAATAACTTTCCTAATGCATAATACCGGATATTCTTATAATGAGTTGGAATTATTAAAAAATGATTTTTTATTTAATATACGAAATATAGCCAATTCTTACAAAAATGAATATAAAGAATTGATTGATGAATGGAATAACACAACAAAACCAAGATATGCAAATCGTTTAAGATATAATTTGAAAGAGTTATATCAGAGAAATCTTATTGAACTATTATCAAATGAACAATTTTTACCAAAATACGGATTCCCTGTAGATGTAAGAATTTTAAAAGTCAGAAACAAAACAACAGAAGAAGGCGACGTCGACATAATTGATAATGAGTCTTATAATTTCCAAAGATCTGGCTTACTCGCGCTTTCAGAATATGTTCCGGGTTCAAAGGTTTTAGCAGGAGGAAAAATAATTACTTCGAGCGGAATACTAAAACATTATGCAGGAATTAATAATAACGAACCTTTTGGAGAAACAGGGTATTATTCTATATGTCCAAACAACCATTTTAATATCAGTAGCAGACCTATTACAAGATGTAACAAATGCGAACAGAATTTATACAGCAATGAAAAATTTCTTATCCCAAGGCATGGTTTTACTACATCAGATTCAAATCCGGCTAAATTCTCAAGAGAAGATCCTGTAAGAATTGGCAAAGTAAATATATTCATAGATTTTAATAACAATGGTAAGAATATAAATATTCATGGATTTAACGTCCAATATCAAGAAAATGCGAATATTTATGGTATAAACTCAGGCAAGAATGACTGTGGATTTATTGTTTGCGCTCAATGCGGATATTCAGAATCTGAAATAAATTTAGACAGAATATATGATTATGAAAATGCTAGATTACAAGATTTAAGTATTTCTTTTGAAAATCATGCGCCCATAGATAGTAATGGCAGAATAAATAGATGCTCTTGGAGAAGGAATAACGCTTATCCTCTAAGAAAACAAAATTTAATGATCAGACAAAAAAGCGATCTGTTAAGGATGACGCCAATTATTCCAATTACCGATCAGTTGCTTGCAGAAAGTATAGCAAATGCTCTGCATTTGTCGGCTGTTGACCTTTTAGGTATCGACGAGAGAGAATTAGCGACTCAGTTAATAATAGATAATAATAGATATTCTATATTAATATATGATAATGCTCCCGGAGGCGTCGGTTATACTGCGGACTTGATTGATTACGGCGATATATGGATCGAAGCGGCAAAAAATAAATTATACGTTGACGAAGAGCATGATACAAATTGTTTATCAGGTTGTATAAGATGTATAGTAACATTAAATACAGAAAATCCTCTTCCAAGAAAAAACGCATTAAATTATTTTTTGCAAATTTTAAATAATTAAAATACAGTATTCAGACTTATTTCCCCCGACTTTAATCCGTAGAGGCGATTAAAAACCGGGCTCTACGGATTAATTATCTTTTAATTTTATACTCCAGGTAGCCAACTTTTAAATCCGTCGGAATACTTACCGGTCAACTGGAATAGACGTCGGGAAGCTTCGTCGCGAAGTTCGTTATCATTAGATTCTTTGATTACCTTATTAAACCAGTAGACGGCGTCGTAATTTTTGTTAGTTTGCTGATACATAATGGCAAGTCCCATTATACATTCGTCAAATCCGTTTTGAGCTCCCATTTTATACCAATAAAGCGCTTTATCGAAGTCTCCTTTATCCGTTTCATAGACGTACCCAAGCCCAAGATAAGCTTGATTAAAATTTTGATATGCGGATTTTTCATACCAATATATCGCTTTATCCGTATTCTTAGAGATACCCAATCCGCGCTGATATAAAAATCCGATAATCCATTGGGCTTCGGCTATTCCCGCTTGAGCGGCTTTTAATCCCCAATCCATACAATTTTTATACTCCTCGTAAATAAGATACAGTTTCGCCGCTTCCGATTGGGCGCCTTTATGTCCTTGATTTGCCGCTTTAAGGTAATAATCCAGCCCTTTCCTACAGTCGTCGTATCCTCCCCAACCGTTGGAATATATTTCCCCAAGGAAATATTGAGCGTCGATATGCCCTTTGTTTGCGGCCGACTCGAAATACTTTACCGCAGAGTCGAAATCCTTTTTTTGGATATAATCATATCCTTTTTTATACTCCTCATGCGCGTCTTGACAACTTACGTCTTTTCTCATTAAATCCTCCTTTTGTATTAAACGATTTTTTGTCGATAACTTTTTATATATTTATACGCTTCAATAATTTTTTTTAATTTCTCAGATTTGTTTTTTCTTACCGGCTCAGAATCTCCGGAATTAAGATCGGGATGATACTTTTTGCATAGTTTCCGGAATTGCCGCGTTAGTTCTTCTTCTGTTGTTTTTGAATGTAAATTAAGAGTCGCGAAGTAACTATACAAAGGATCTTTTAAGAAGTCGCCTCGCGTTTCTTCTTGTTTGCTTTCTCTATATTTCTGTTTATAATATTCTCTTGCGGCGCTATTTATGAATTCTTCATAATAACTTTTATAAGACGTATAGTCTTTTTCAAAATTAACTTCCATACTCTTATTAATTCTCTTCGTCCATATCCGATTGAACGCAAACGACATAATATTTACTATCCGACGTCGCCTTCTTTTTTAGCGGGATTTTAGCGTCGGGACTGGGAGCTCCCCCCGAGCATTTGCATTCCGCCGCTTTTATCTTTGTATTTCTTCTGCGCTCGCTATTCCTTTGAGCGGTAAGATACTTTCTCCAAAATTTAAGCATCTGTTTTCTGGATTTAAATTTTCTCAAAACACAAAAATAATTACTCGCTATGGATTTCCCAATCTCTATATCATAAGAATAATATTTTTTACAAAATACGTTATTGAAATCCTCGTTCTTATAGTATTTTTCTTTCTCTCTCATTTTTTGGAGATTCAAATAGATATCGCCGCGGTCTGTTTTATGAACATAGAAATCGCGAGACGCTATCGGATTTTCCGGATCGTACAAACGCTTTTTGTTTATTGAACTAAGATTCTTACTAAATTTTCTCATAATTATCAGTCCCCTGATGGTAACGTCTCTTCCATGCCGCCGCTCGAACTTACGATATCCCCTTTTTCTTCAAGTTCTCGGATCAATTCGACTATTTTTCTCCGAGCGTCGTAAACGTCTATTTTATC
>JAGOCL010000136.1 GCA_017998755.1 Spirochaetota bacterium
AATATCGATAGCGCGGGGTTGGGACGGATTAAAATTTGAAAAATTCAGAAGAGCGCTGATCATACTAGACGGTGAAAACGTCGGCGCTGTTAAACTCGCTTCAGAACTATCGTATAAATTAAGCTCGGATTTCAATATCTTTGCCTCTTTTAAGAAGAATAATTACGAATATACAGATTTATTATATAATTTTGGCGTAAAGTATGTTGAATACGACGAGTTAAGCTCGCTTATAACAAACGAGGGGAGTTTTGATAGGATAGCGGTAATCGCCGGAGAGACAAACTTGGAGGAAATGAGGTTTTATAAATCGTTAGGACCGGTCGTATCATTTGGCGACGCCGGAGAGGGCGGAGAGATCGCAGATATCAGAATCGGCAAATCAGTCGATGAGTCAGAAAAAAATAAAAAGTACAACTATTATTTTGACGAAAGTCGCGGTCGGGAAAATATAACCTCGCAAGAGGCTTATTCTAAGAAAATACGTAAAATTTTGGTAAATTTTATCGGAGAAGATTACAACAAGCTGACAAGGAACGTCTCTTCCGCTTTTGTCGAACTGGGGTATGATGTTAGTTATACGTCCGATAAAAATACCGCGGCGTCTAAAACCGATTTTTCCGCTTTAAATATCCCCGCTAAGAACGTTCCGTCGAATTCGATAAATTTGAACGAATTTGATATTATCGCTACGTCTTTCAATTGGATGTTTTTTGAATGCGTATCGCAAGGGAAACCTGTTATACTAATTACGTCAAACCCAGTTCAAGGTCAATTTGTAAAAATTTACGATTATAAATATCACATAAGCGATAACGACGGCGCGGGGCTTATCGAAGAGTTAAAGGTTAGTATTGAGAAAGTTATAGAGTTGATGAAGTCTGATAAATTATGCCAATCCGAAGGCGCTTCAATTCTCGCCGAAATAAAAAATAAAATTCTCAATAACGGTATTAATAACGCCGCTAAGTTTATCGGCGATTGGTCGTCTTCGACGGTTATATGTCCGTATTGTTGCGATCTTGACAGCGCTCTTTTATATAGAAACTCTCTTTGGAATATGTATAAATGTCCGAAATGCGGATTGTATTATACTATAAATTTTAACGAAAAACAAAATATTTACGTGGAAGATTATTTTTTTGATGAATACAAGCGGCTATACGGTAAAACTTACGAAGAAGACCGCGAAAATATCCGTAAATTGGCTATTAATCGGATAAATATCTTAAAGAAATATATTAATAGCGGCTCTCTTCTTGATTTTGGAAGCGGAATGGGGTTTTTTGCTGAATACGCCGAGGAAAAGGGGTACAAAACTACGTCTATAGACGTCAGTTCTTACGCCGTCGAATATATGAAAAACAAACTCGGCCTAAACGCTATTTGCGCCGACCAGTCTTATCTTGAAAAAAGTCCCGATTTTTACGACGTTATTACATCTTTTTACGCTATCGAGCATATAAAAGATTTTGAAAAGATGATATTTTTATTTTATCAACGCCTAAACGCAGACGGCGTTCTGGTATTATCCACCCCCAATGCGGCGGGATTTTCGGTAAAATGGAGGTTTGAGGCGTATATCGAGAAACATCCTCAAGATCATTATAGAATTTATTCTACCAAGTTCATGAAATCTCTGTTGAAAAAATACAATTTTAAAAATATTAAAATTAATATTACGGGCATTCATCCGGAGCGAATGGTTAAGAATCAGGATTTGCTAAAATTTAAACCGGTAACTTTTTTTCTGGTTCTTATATCAAAATTGTTTCATCTTGGCGATACTTTTGAGATATATGCGAGAAAAAAGTAAAGATAAGAGGTTTTGGTGTAAATTTGAGTAAAAAATGCCTTTTTATAGCGCTTTTTATTTCTATATTCCATATTTATGCGTCGGAAGGAGCGTACTATTCGGTTAATCGGATAATATCTTTTCTTAAGCTGGAAACAGAATTTAATAATATTAATTCGGCTCTATTAATCAAGAAACTTGATAAAAC
The DNA here is from genome assembly GCA_017998755.1 of Spirochaetota bacterium. Classification (GTDB taxonomy): domain Bacteria; phylum Spirochaetota; class GWE2-31-10; order GWE2-31-10; family MWDO01; genus MWDO01. Next base: position 2,004 of record JAGOCL010000136.1, read on the forward strand.
CGCTTATTTATCGAATTTTTCTAATTATATCATTATTGGCGGCGAAAAGCTTTTTTTAAACGACTTTGTTACGTCTGAAATGGGGCAATTTTTTATACCTATCGACGGCGCGATAGAGATACTAAAATATTTTTCAAAGGATAACTATCTTTTTTATCTAAGCGAAGGGGATTTGGTATTTGACGATGATGAAAACGTTAAAATTACCGTTGAAAAAACGGAAAATCTTCCTGATGAGTTTTCCAATAAAAATTCAACCTATAAAGACGATGCTATAAAAAGAATAAAAGCGATAATTATCGACCCGGGACACGGAGGCAAGGATCCGGGGTCGGTTGGGTACAACGGATTAAAGGAGAAAGACGTAGTATTGTCGACGGCTCTCATTTTACAAAAAAAAATAAAAGATAAATATCCCGATAAAACAATTATTCTGACTAGAGACAGAGACGTTTTTATACCGCTGGAAGAGAGAGCGAATATTGCCAATAGGACTTACGAGAAATTAGGCGAGACGATATTTATCTCGATTCATGTAAATTCCTCCAGATCGTCGAAAAGCTACGGTTTTGAGACGTGGCACCTAAACGCGGATTATAAACGCGATATTTTAAACAAAAACTCGATATCCGACGATAAATCTGTCGCAAATATTGTAAACGCGATGATGATAGAAGAAATTTATAAAGAATCAAAAGAGCTTGCAAAAAATATTCAGGACAAACTTGAAGAGCGGATAGGGTACGTTTCAAGAAACAGGGGTATTAAAGAGGAAAAATATTTTGTTATAAAAAAGTCCATAATGCCGGCGGTTTTGGTCGAAATTGGATTTAACAGTAATAAATATGAAGCAATTAGGTTGACAAATTACAGTTATTTGAATAAAATCGCAACCGGAATATCCGACGGATTGTTTAAATTTATATCGGATTACGAAAAGACTAAAGGGTTTACAAAGTGAATTTCTTTGAGAATATAAAATATTTCGGCGTCGTTGCGTTAGTCGTATTGATTAGCGTCGTTATTTATCTTTTAAGCGTTGAAAATTATTATCGAGGTTTTTTATTTTATCCGGACAAAAATCTTAAAGGCCTGCTTGCCGAGAATCGCGCTATTATAAAAGGCGTTAACGATAAGGAACGGATAAGAAATATTGTAGAAGAATTATTAACGGGACCGATAGATCCAAAATTGATAAATTTTATTCCGAAAGAATCAAAATTAAATTCGCTTTGGATAGACGATCGAACGGTTTTTTTAGATTTTAATAGAGAAACTCTATTAAATATAAACGCCGATAGTTCAGGGAAATTTTCTGCGGCGTATTTGATTTTATATGCAATAACAAATTCAGTTTGCTTTCATGAAAGAAAAATCGAAAAGGTAAAATTCTTTTTTGACGGCGTTTCTTACAATAATATTGAAAATATTGAGAATTTTGGAGACGGAATAAAAAAAGATTTTAAAATATTTTTAAAATAATTTAAAGTTTATAAGGTAAATTTGTCGATTTTTTTTTTAGTGAAAAAATATGAATTATTTATTGACAAGGCGAATAAATATCGTATATAATGGACTTACGATTTTATTATAAAATTAACGAAGGATACATAAAAGGAGAGAAAAATGAGAAAGATTATTACCCTTCTTATTGGGACTATCGCATTGATGAATATGACTTTTGCTCTTTGCGCTAAAGAAGCGACGCTTATCGATTTTGACAAATTGAAAGCAAACGGCAACGGTTACGATGCGTCGAAAAGCCTCGCTGAAGACGACGCGGATATTACGGATTATACAAAACATCCGTTCTATGAGAAAGATCAGTCCGGAAGGTCTGTTCAATTACCGCAACATATGCCGACTTTAATCGATTATTCGTCGATTGCGGGATCGAACTTTACGGAAGATGAAACAAATAAGATGAGAGTGTCGCTTTCGGCTTATAACTGGAATGTTATTTTGAATTCTTCTTCGGCTACGGTTACGAATTTAAGACAGACAAAAACTATCGAATGGCATAGTAAAGTTCCGGCTAACAACCTTGGCTTTTTAAAAGAAGACAATACGGACGATAAAGCGATAATCGACAGAGGCGGATTTAACGTTTTGGGAGTTCGAATTCATTTTCCTGAATCTCCTTTTAACAATTGGGCTTTAATTACCCCTCCTTTCGAAATTCCGGCTTATGAAGATATTATATCCGATTATAAAGGCGAGCTTTTAAGCGATGAAGAGATTGCCGCTAATAAAGGAAAAGGCGCTAAATTTCTTAACGGAAAAGGCGTTATTAGAAATATAGATATTATCAAGAGCATGAGCGTAAGAATTTACGGATGCCAGTTCAGAAACTCTTTTGCTGTGCTTTTAAAAGATCAAGATAACGTAGTTACCGAGTATGATTTTCCGCAATATCTGGATTTTGACGGATGGAAAGAGATATCATGGAGAAATCCTAATTATATCGACAACGTTCAAAACAGAGCTTTGTATGTTATACCTTTGTATCCGAGATCAGAACCGTATATAAAACTTGACGGTTTTAGAGTTTACAGACAAGGAGATCAAGTCGGAGGAGACTTCGTATTCTATCTGAAAGACGTTAAAATGGTTTACGATGAAGCTGTTATCGAAAAAGAATATCCTATCGATCATGAAAGCGCTTGGGGTATCTTGTACGACAGAACTCAAGAAGCAAAGAAGAGAGAGTTTGACAAGATTGGAAGAAGCGAGATATTAAAATATCTTGAAAGCCAAAAAATGGATCAGTCTGAATAAACAGAAGATTATATATAATTTTTAAAAAAAAGAGGGTTGATTCCTTACGGAACAGCCCTCTTTTAAATTTAAAATCGTTAAAATTCAGAATAAAAAAAAACAAGGATCTTTTTATGGATATTATTAAAGCTATAGTTATCTCAATAGTTCAAGGAATAACAGAGTTTTTACCAATTTCTTCTTCGGGACACATATTATTACTAAAACGTCTTTTTAATTTTGAAGTAAGCGATAATACTTTTGACATAGTAATACATTTTGGAACAATAATCGCCGTAATAATATATTTTAGGAAAGAGATATACGAACTGATCAAAGCTCTTTTTGTAGAAAAAATAAATTCCGCTCTATTTGAGAAAGTTATTTCAAGAAAAGATGCGATAAAATTGTGGATTTGTATGATTGTCGCGAACATCCCCGCTGTTATTGTCGGAATATTTTTTGACGAATATCTAGAAACAATATTTGGCAATCTCGGGCATATCGTTTTTTTGATATTATCAGGACTGTTTTTTTATACGGCTATTTTACTTTTTTCAACTAGCGTTTTACGCAATAAAAAAAACAAAGATTTTTTTTCTATAAGCTACTTTGACGCCGTAATTATCGGAATATTTCAAGCCATTGCGGTTTTACCGGGAATATCCAGATCGGGCTCGACTATCAGCGCGGCGGCTATGATGGGGGTCGAAAGTAAGGACGCCGGTCGATTTTCATTTTTGATTAGTATACCGTTGATTTTGGGCGCTTTTTTATTTAAGGTAATAAAAAATTTAAAAATTGATAATTTTACCGATAATAATAACATCCTTATTATGATAATCGGTTTTACGGTTTCATTAATTACGGGATATTGCGCGTTAAAAGCGTTATTTAGTATTATAAAGAAAGGGAAATTTTGGGCGTTCGGCGTATATATGATAATACCAATCGCAGTATCTCTTTTGATATATTTTATGAAATTATAACCAATTGTTATAAACCGGTATTCTTATTTTGGGAGGAATAAAAATATTGTGATTAATAGAAAAGCAAAAATTATTTTCACCTCGTTAACGCTTTTTCTATCTAGCGCGGCTCTTATTGTATTGATTGAAAGTTCCGTAATGAATTCCAAATATTTAGGGAAGATTTCAAATAATTTTGAAGGGTTTATATACGAACAAATAGGAAGTTTCGGAATTCTTGTATTTTCATTTTTTATAATAAGTTCAATAATATCATTATTAAAAATTGATACAAATCTAAAAATTTATTCGCTTATCGGTTTATCAATATTAATGCTAGGAAGTCCTCCGTTTTTTGAATATCTACAAATCGGAGATATTAGCGGCGGAATATACGGTATGAAGATTAACGAATTAATTAATAAAACCGGTAAGATACTGCCAAATTTGATATATATTGCAGTGTTTTTTTTATCGTTTTTTATTTTTCTTTTTCCTTACAGATACAGGATATCTCAATTTGTTTTAAATTTAACAAAATTTAACGACGAGAAAACTGAAACGTTTAACCTAAAAAAGCCAAATGATAAAAAACAAAATAAAAATAGTTACAAATATTCTTACGTCAACGATATATTTGAAAACAATCGCATAAAAAACGTCAAAAAAGAGAATATTCCGTGGTTGTCAAAAGTTATTTATGAGAATTCGACAAATCGAGTTGAAAAACCGGTTTTTCCAAAAAAGAACGATATTAAACCGAAAAAGTTTGTGTTAAAAGAGGATAAAAAATTTGAACTTTACGAAGAAGTAGATACGTTTTCCGGTAAAATTCCTAATAAAGTCTACGAAGAGATCAAAAACAGTAAGGTCAAATATTACGATAAAGTAAAACAAAACTGGCCTGAAAACTGGAAAGGCGAAAATAAAAACTATCCGGCTTTATCCGATAAAAATAAAACGGACTATATATTAGTAGACGACGCGGACTACCATTCCGATAGCGGTAATATATCAT
>JAGOCL010000137.1 GCA_017998755.1 Spirochaetota bacterium
CCACGTCGTTAATTCGCCGAATGAGTCGTAATTAAGCGTATTATTTTGGTATGGAGAGTTTTTTCTTAATATTTCATATAATTCTACGCTAAATTTAGATTTGCCGCCTGGGATAATCGCGTCGCCTCTTGAGTGTAAGCTAAGCGTCGCTATTTTATATTTTTCTTTTATCGACTCAAAAAACGCTTTTAAACATAAAGATTCCGGTTCGCTAAACGGAGCGGACCCGGCCGACAAAACGTTATTAAAAAAAATATAAGTTGATTTCCATTTATCCGTTTCAAAATTTCTATTCAAATCAACGTCGTTATCGTTTAGCCTTCTATCTCTAGCGAGCACGTCGGGATTCGCTTCGGGGATAATCCAAATCGATTTATCCGAGACGTCTATATCTCCATTCTTAATAAGTTCAATTATTTCATAAGCCGTTTTGGTCGTATTGGACTCGTTTCCGTGAATTCCGGCGACGACGCAGATTAATTCTTCGCCCTTCCCAAATTTATATACTTTGATAGGGCGTTTTTTTAGCGAATAACCGATTGTTTCTATCTCTTGAGCGCAAATTATATTTACGATCAGCGTCAGTAAAGAGAAAATTAAAGAGAGCCTTTTCATAATTAATCAAGATTATTGATAGTTAAATTGGCTTTCGATTGATTAGCTGAGATTAATTTACCGCCGTAAATAACCGCGTCCGTCGCCCAACCTTTTATAACAATATTCTTTTCGATTACCGGCGAGTTTGTATAAGGATTTGAGATTATTTTTACGCCGGACCAGTATGGGATAACGCTATATTCGCCGGCGCCGGTATTTACTGAGGTCATTTCATAACCGTACAAAGCCGCGATTTTACTATTATATTGAAGAGTTTTGTATATACCTAGATTTTCGCCGACCGTTATTTCCTTAACAAGCATAGGCGCGGCGTTATTGGTAATATCGTAAACTCCGATTTTATTTAAGGTCGAGCAGTGTAAGTATTGATTGAAATACGACAAAGTAAAAGGGTAACTATTAAAGTCTATAGCCGAGTCAATTTTATCCGGAGTAGCGTCGGAAAAACTGTAAACGTCGATACCGCTGTCGCTCTCGCCCTTAGCGGAAACATAAATGTATTTTGTCCCCAAGCCGCCTACCGCTACGAGGTCGTTAGGATTTAGCGTCTCTTTTGAGTAGTAAAAATCGTTTGTTTGATCAAATACGTAGTTTGCCGTTCCGTCGGTTTTGATAACCCCCAAAGACATATTCATGTTTCCGGTGAAAAAAATATAGTTTCCGACGACGTCTATATTGAAAGCCGGCAAACTGTCGGGAATAGCAAAAATGTTTTTCGTATCGTTTGATAGATCGTATATCATAATATAATAATCGGAGTTATATAATATAGAGTAAATAAAGCCGTTTTCAATATCAAAATCCTGCGCGTCGCCGGACTCGTCGGAATTGTAAATAAGAGATCCCGAAGTTATCGAGGAGTCTGAAGAGAGATCTACCGTCGCTAAATCTAATTTGTATATCCCGTTTGACGAATCAAGAACGTAGAGATCGTCGCCCGCTAACGCTAATCTTCTGGGGGCGGAAAAACCGCCGATAAAATTTGACGGGGAGTATTCGGTTTCCCGGTCGCTCGGAAGCGGACAGTTGATTGTCGATAATAGAAGTATAATTACCGTTAACGTTGTTAGAACCTTAGCTCCTAAGCTCATATATATCTCCGTTTTGTATGTTTTCAGTTGATATTACTTATAGCATAATTGCTTTTTAAATAAAGGAATTTTTAATATAATTTACATATTGGCCGTTTTATGGGATAGGTCGTATTAAAGGATTTATTTTTTTACCGCAGAGTCGATTACTACGTAGGTTTTAATGATTTTTATGTATTTTGCGATATCGTTATAACAATTGACCAATCTGCCGATAAATTCTTTATTCTGCATACCTTTTAAGGTCTTTATGTTTGTTATTCGTACCGGTTTTTGAGACTTGTAATCTTGCAGTATTTCAAATATTTTATTGCCAAAGTTGTAAAAAAGTTCTCCAACTTTCTTGTTTGCGCTATGTATTTTTTCGTTAATAGTCTCAATAGTTTTGATAACCTTAGCGTCGTTAGACGAGGTGGCTTTAGTCAAAAACATTTGCAAATTTCTTAAGGAATAACTCCCCGAATTGGCTATTATTTCTTCTTGTTCTAAGAAATGCTCTTTTAGTTCATTGATAGCGAAAAAGATATTGGAAAATTGCGTTTGATACTCTTTTTCCGTAAAAAAACCTTCTAATATCAGGGTATTGACCGTTTCTTTTATATTAGTCTCGTAATTTACCATAATAAAAGTTTTAGTTATTCTAAATGCCTGAATTCCCGCGATAGAAGTATAGTTATTCGCGTCGAGAGAGTTAGCGACCTCTTCGTTATATCCTTTTATTTTTAATAAATCTTGTCCTTTAAATAAAGCTTTTATATCTTGTAAAAGAGTCTGTTCCGAATATTTTTCTAGGACAACGTCTTTAGTTTTTGTAAATCTGTCTTCCGTTTCTTTTCTGAATTTATCCAGAATACTGACTTGCTTTTGCTCGACGTTGATCTTAAGTCGGATATCTTCTGAGATAAACCTGCATAGATTCATAATCTTATCGGGCGAAAGATCGTCTAGAGCCATCTTATAAATCGAGTTAATAGAATTTATAGCGTTTTTAGTCATAACTTTAGCGTCGCTATCTGTAGTTCTTTCAAACAATTTGGATAGAATATTTGAAGTATCGATTTTTTGAGGTAGCGAGGCGATAAGAAAATAGACGTCCTTGAGATCGTTTAATATCTCCGATCCGTTAACGGGGGTATAACTTGGAGCGGCGTTGGATAACTTGCTGTAACTTGAGTCAAATTTTGAGAAAAACGTTTCAAAATTGAAAGTCGCTAAATTGTAAAATTTATACAGAGCGTGATATTCGTTTTCAAATTTCGGCATATTATATCTGCTGAAATAATTTTTATACATATTGAATTCGCTCTCAAGAGCTTTGATCGTCTTGTGAGGATTCTCGCCGTCCATAATTTTTTGCCATATAGCTTCTTTCGTAAATTTGTCTTTTTTTGCGGCTATTTCTTTGGGGAGATTAGACTCGATGATAAAATGCAAAAAAAGTTGGGATCTTTTTTCGTCCGAACTGAATATCGTGGATTCAAGTACCTGTTTATAACTTAACGTCGATTGATACAAAGCGTATATTTTAGAAAGGAAAAGATTGGTAATTATTTTGTCTTTTCCGATATATTTATATTTTGAGCTTTTAAAACTTTTGTATATAGCGTTTAAAAGTCTGATCTTTTCTAATTCCGAATTATTTCCGGTAAGGATATACTTAATATAAGTAAAAAATCCAATCAATAACATAGTCTTAACTCAATTTAAAATAATTTTTTAGTAGTTTAATTACATTTTAAAGTAATCCTTTTCTTTTTTCGTCATACTTCGATTATAAACTTAAATTTATAAAAAAAAAATAAAAATGGGGAAAATATTTTATTTATAATAAAAGCGTATTAAAAAGTATACAATTAATTCGTTTTGTAATTTTAAAGACTATAAAAAATATAAAATATATATCAAATATGCCCTAAAAAGCTAGTCTTTAAGAATGGCGCGTATTTTGCTCTATATATAGCGAAAGGAGTAAGGGATGGTTAAGGATAACGGCTATAGAGATAACAATTTAAAGTTTTATTTTGATCAAATAAAAGTGGGTAATTTATTAACTTCTGAAGAGGAGGTTGAATTATCTAAAAGAATACAAAACGGCGACTCTTTGGCGCTAGATAAAATGATAAGATCCAACTTGAGATTGGTTGTGAAGATAGCTAAAAGATATATGACTCCGGAATGGCAACTTTGCGATTTGATACAGGAAGGCAATATAGGATTGATGAAAGCCGCCGAGAAGTTTGATTATAGAAAGAACGTTAGATTTTCGACTTACGCATCGTGGTGGATAAAACAAGCCATTATCAGGTCTATCAGCAACAAACGAAGAATTATCAGACTGCCTCATAGAAAAGAAGAGAAATTGAGAAAAATCAATAAAACTATAAGCGAATTAACTCAAGAACTAAACCGAAATCCTTCCGTCGAAGAAATTTCCGACAAAATCGGTTATAAAGAGATCGATATCATCAACCTCAAAAATGTTACCGAGAATTTTGTAAGCATAGACTCGGAGATAAACGAAGACGGTTTTGTGTTTCTCAACTTTTTGAACGATGAAAAGTATTGTCCGGAGAGGATCTTGAATCAGGATAACCTAAAAAAATTGACGGAAGAGATACTAGAAAACTTGAAAATGAAAGAAAAAGAGATAATAAAGCAAAGATTTGCTTTTAACGATAGAAAAAAAGAGACTTTAAAATCTATCGCGAAAAATCTTGGAATCAGCCCCGAGACGGTTCGACAGATAGAGATAAAAGCGATTAAAAAAATAAAAGAAAATTACCCCTATTTAAAAGAGTATCTGATTTATTAATTACCTCCTTGTTATTAAACGTCGCCGTTGGCGACGTTTTTTTTGTCGCAAATAAAGCTCAAAATTGAGAATATTACGCTTATCTGACGCGAATTATTGCGAACCGTTTATATTTTGTATTAATATCGGCGATATTTGTCGTTATTTACTCCAATGAAATTTACTATGAAGTATATCTTTAGTTTTTGTAACTACAAAAGGTTCGTATCTGATCGCCGACGCGCCTAGTTTGATGAAGACTTTAGCGATCGTTACGCTTTCTCCGTCGTCTGAAGCCAGAGACGAGAGCTCTTCCATAAACAGTATATCGGATTTTTGGAATTCGATAAACATCGCGTGGTCGGTCAACGGATCGCATATAAGGATGAATTTGTCGTCTTCGTAAGGGTGTTTGATTGGAGAACCTATAAATAGCGCGCTATTATCGTCGTTATGCGATGAAAAAGGTATCTTTTCTAATTGTAAAATATTATGTTTAATTAACGCTTTTATGCCCATATAGCCCCCTAAATACAATATAGTTAATAAAATCTATTAATAAAGTCAAGTTGATTTAATAATTATTCAAAAATTAAATCGTTTTTATAGATGTTTTTTAAATAAACGTATTCGAGATATTTTCTATCCGAGAATAGTTTTGGATTGTCTAAATTATCGCTTTTATAAATATTATCTAGCGTCTCGATTTGTTTTTTATAATCGATAAGGATCTTATTGAACATTATATTTTTTCCAGTTAAATAATCGGGATAATCCGATAGAGAAAATTTGTCGTTCTCTATAACGAGGGATTCGCCGGCTATCAATATTACTTTATCTTTAGCGCGATTTATCTCAATTTTTCCTTCGTCGACATAGATATAAATAAGCCGGTCCGGTAAAACAAGAATATGATAATTAGATATATAATTATTAATTACAATGCCGGTAAATTTTGTAAATGTAGATATATGAGAATTGTAGGTGTATATAGTAAATTCTCCGATGATATTTAGTATCTCCAGTCTGTCGTTTGCGTATTTCAATTCCGCATAAGAATTTTTGTTGGTTTCTATCGAAGTAATTTTTTCTTTGTTTAGTTTTGAATTTATCAACACTACCGAGCCATTTTTGTTTAGATTATAAAAAAAATTGTCGTTATTTTTTGAAAATTGAATAAAATCTTTATTTTCATATAAGATTTCAAAAAAAATGTTATCGGACGCAGAAATATTTGAAACGCAAAGCGCTAATAAGAAAACCGCTTTTTTCATTAAATATTATCTCCAAAGACAATTTTTTTTATTTGATCGTTATGAGGCTTCAATTCTTTCCATATTTGAGGACTTTCCATACAAAAATAAACCGGAACGTCGGAGCAAACGGATTTTAGGGTATCCAGAATAAATTTGTATAATCCGGCTCTAACCGGCCTTAAATATCTGAATTTGTTGTCTTCGCAAAGGGCGAATTCTTCCGATAAAATCGCCGTTTCGGGATAATTGGATTGTATCGTTTTTTTTAGATCCGTCGTATATCTGAAAGCGCCAAGACTGATCCATTGTATTTTTTTAGATTCGATTTGGGAGAATATTTTTTTTATTACAAATTCATATTCGTATTCAAAGTCGTTTATTAAAATAAGCGGATCAAAATGAAGGGCGATAAGGTATCCTTTATCTATTAGCCGGCTCATCGCATTAATTCGCTCGTCTAGGCTCGCCGCGTTTCCTTCTTCTTTTTTTATAATTAATTCGGGATTTACCGAAAATCCGACGACAATGTTGTTTTTGTTGGGAGAAATTTTCAGTAAATTGCCGATTTTATCCGTTTTGGTTTTAAACTCGAATATGGCGTTGTCAAATTCCGTAAAGAAATTAACAAAATCGATAGAAAAGTTGGTTATATCGTCGTAAACTAAAGAATCGCCGAGTTCGCCCGTTCCAATTCTGAACAAACGGTCTTTAGAATCATTAAAAATGGTTCTAAGATTTGAAAATATATTTTCTATATCGACGTTTATAATCGTAGCGGGTTGATTTAGGTACGATTGGAGTATGCAGTAAGAGCAATTTATCGGACACCCTATGTATAAATTAATTACGGAATAATTGCAACAAATATGCCCGTACGAACCCGGACATTTTCTTAGTATTTCTCCCCTTATACCGCCTAAAAATAGAGATTTGTTTCTTGTATCGGGATTTATCGCTATTTCGTTATCTTTCATAAAATTTAGAA
>JAGOCL010000138.1 GCA_017998755.1 Spirochaetota bacterium
AATATTACTCGAGGAACTCTTAAAAGACCCGAAAAACGAAGAGAAGATTATTAAGCTCATTCGTCAGATTGAAGATCTTGAAAAAGAGAGTTTAAAAAACCTCAATTACGGGTTTATGTCTCTTGAGGAGGGAAATATCGAGAACGCTCTAATATTTTTTGAAAAAGTAGATACAAACAGCGATTACGATAAAAAACTTGACGAGACGATCAAACTCTCCAGACTTATAAACGATACTTTTATACAGAATAATTATTATATAGATTTTATATATGCGGCGGAAAGAAATTTGACGGAACTTAATTTACTGGAAGCGTATAATAATATCAAGTCCGCTCTGGATTTGTTTAGGTTAACCGAAGAAGATATTATTAACAATGCCGATTTTCTAAATTATATAAATAGATTTCACTCCGCCGAAGACAACTTATTCAAATTACGGCTTGATTATAACTTCCTTGCTAGCTCGATCAATTACGACGAGGAATATTTTTACGAACAATCCGAGCTTATCAATCTTACTTATAAAAAATGGTTTGAAATGGAGCTTGAATTTATTCAATTAAAAGAGGAACTTCTTTCATTTGACCCAAGCGTAAAAGATTATATAGAATATAAAGCGTATTTCTCGATATGCGAAAAATATATTTTTTATATCAGAACGGCTATACAGAAATATTCAAGAATATTTGTTGAAGACGCGCTAAATTTTATAGATACTTTAACGAAAAGCAAACTTAAAGAAGGCGAAAATGTTGACGACAGAAAAAAAACGATAAGCGAGATAAAAACAGATATTATAGAGGCGTTTGAAAAATTTGCTTTTTATAAACGTTTGATAAATTTAAACGACGATCTGTTTTATACTAGAAGTAATAAAAACGTCATAGATTATTTTACATATTTAACTCGTAAAAAAAGAATATTTATGGGAGTTAATTTTATCGGATTTGACGCGGCTTATGAACGAGCCGATAAATCTTTGACTGAGTTCAAAAAATATTGGGATGCGGGCGACCTCGATACCGCGGAAAAACGTCTTATTTCGGCAAGGGGAGATGCGGATAAGCTTTTTCTATTCAAGAAAGAATCGGATAAAGATTTTTTGAATTACGCCTTTCTTGAAAAAAATACTGATTATCAAGATATATACGAAGAAAAGATCGAAATTAACGCAAAAATATCTGAGTTTGGCGAAAAAATAGGTTTGGCGGAAGAATCGCTTAATAACGAAAAATTTGCTATAATGAAATTTACAAAAACGGCAGACGAATCGTTTGAGGAAGCCAAAAAACTTTATAATCAAAGAAAATACGATTTATCCTTTAAAAAATTTAACGAATCAAAGGATAATTATCTTGAAGTCCAGATTAAGAATAAATCAAAGCGAATTCAAGATAATATTAGCGTTATAGACGATTTTCTTGATAAATTAGACAATATCATCTACGAAAAAGATATAAAAGAGGCAAATCAAAGGCTAGACGCGGCAAAAACCGAGTTTTATAAAGGAAACTACGACGAGGCAAAAAAGAATATCGATATCGCGGATAATTTATATAGAAAATTAAATCAATCTAACGAGTTTATCGATTATTACCGCGAGAGAATAATCGCCGCAATAAAGATTAATTCCGGGACAAAAATTAAACGGGACGATCCAGTTTACGATTATGTTGTAGAGATATTTAAAAACGCCGTAAATTATTTTGAAAAAAAGCAGTATCAAAAAGCGAGGGATTATATCAATCTGGTATTGGTTGAAAAGCCTTATTATGAAGAGGCGCGACGTATTGAGACAAAAATATTAAAAGAGACAGATATCGATAGTTTTAACGAATCGTACAAAAAGTACAAAGAGCGCGCTATGGCGAAGTATAATAACGAGAAATACGGCGAAGCCATTAATGAATTTCAATTGTTGAAGGAATTTGGAGTCGATATTACAGCAATTAATGGATATATTAAAATTTGTCGAGAAAAGTTAAATTTTGTTCCGACAGCTTTGAGCGAGAACGATAAGCGCGAAGCGAGAAGGTACGTCTCAATAGCGGAAGACCTTTACGGAAGAGAGCTCTTTGCGGAATCTAACATTCAAATAGACAACGCTCTACGTTTGTGGAGCGACGTTCCAAAAGGAAACGAGATTAAGTATCGAATATTAATTAAATTGAAAAAGCCGCTTCCAAAGCTTAATCAGGATAACGAGGTACAGTTTAAAAAGGCGGAGAACGCTTACAGAGACGGCGATTACGAGACGGCTTTTTCTATAACGTCCGATATTCTAAAAAGTCAGGATCTTGAGAAAGTAAAAAAATTAAACGTATTAGCGGATATAAAAAGAAAACAGAGATTATGAGGAAATTATTTTTCTTAACATTAATATTTTTTTCTTCATTAAATATTTTCTCGAGAGATGCGACTATCTTTTGGGATAACGAGAAAGAAATAATTAGAGTTAATATCGGAAAATTCGATACTTTTAGTTCTAACGATTTCATAGGAGTAGTATATTCCGACGCGGATAATAAAAACAAGCTTTATTGCGTATTCAGTTCGGACGGGAAGAGCTTTTCAAAGCCGTATCTTCTTACCGATAATTTTTATGCAAAAAATAACGACGGCGTAGATTTTTCGGTAGCGCTCGATTCAAATTCCAAATTGTATCTTGCGTTTAGGACCGATGAGAATAAATTGGAAGTCGATACGTTCGCTTTCCCGTTCGAACAAAAAAGCCGACTTAATAAAACGGTTATTAATTCGTCAGACATACTTTTCTTACCCGAGATCATGGTAAGCGCAAACGGAACGGTATTTCTGGCCTATTCTACGAATATTAATAACGACTTAAAAATCGGATTGACTTCGATATCTCAGAAAGGGGATATTTCCGGTACGCAAATAATCGGGTCTGATCTAAAATCCTCTTTAAATCCGGTATTAAAAGAGTACGGGAATTCGCTATATTTAGTTTTTCAGTCAAAAGATAACGACGATATACCGGCCCTAATTAACGATCGGAGCTTTGAAAGAGATATTCTAAACAAACTAACAGATATACAAGATAAAACTTTATTGCAAAATTCTTACGAGAAAGATCCCGTAAAATTTACGTATAATCTAATCAACGGTATTTCTAACAAGGATAGATCCCGTATTAAGGAAATATTGTTAACTCTTAAATATAATAATCCCACGAATATATCGTATAATATTTATATTGCCAAATCCGACGACGGCGGAGTAAACTGGAGTTACAAACGAGTCGTTACTTCTTATGGAGAGAATAATCAAAGACCTGATTTTATTATAAACGATAACGGAATGCATCTTACTTGGGAAAAAGACGACGATAGCTTGATAAGCCATATTTATTATGCAAATTTAACCGTCAAGGACTGGAATATTTATGAAGAAATAATTATTTCCGACCGCAATTCCGAGGCTTATTTACCGTCGTTAGTAGAATATAACAAGTCTATATACGTATTTTGGTACGACAACGCAGACGGAACTTTTCAAAATTATTATAGAGAAGCGTTAGAGCTTGGATTATCGGAGGTTAAACCGGTAAAAAAAGCGAAAGGTAGAACCGTTTTGAACTCAATTAGCGTTTTTAAAGAGAATCCCGTAATAATATGGGGGCAAGAATTTAATAATAGCGCTTCGGTATATACTGCGACAATCGATAATTTTGTCGAAGCTCCCAGAATTTATATACAAAATCATAGCGGTAAAAAAGCTCTAAATCGGACAAAAGTCAAGTTTGAGTGGAATACAATAAACGACGCTTCGGGATTGTACGGATATAGGGCTATTTTAACGCGGGATAAAGATGAAAAGATATCCGGAGGATTATACGACTCGTATATCGATGAAACCGTCAATTATAGAGAATATTCTATCGCTGAAGAGGGCGAGTGGTTTTTTAAAATTATGGCTTACGACAAAGCCGGCAACGTTAGCGCCGAGTCGGTTTATTCCGTATCGATAGACGTTACCCCTCCGGCGGCTCCGGTTTTATCCGTTATGGAGTATGACTCGGATGGCGCGTTAGTTTCAAATTCACCAGTTATAAAATGGAAGCCCTCTGAAGACGGCGTTCCTAAATATAAATATTTCTATAAATTCTTTCTCAATGAAAAGGATAAAAATAAGTGGAAACTATCTAATAAAGTTAATTCAGACAATTTTACTTATACAAACGATAGCTTTGTTAAGTTTTTTGAACTTGATAACGGATATTTGACGTTAGGACTACAAGGTTTTGACGAGGCGGGCAATATTTCCGAGATTAGTTGGAATGAATTCAAGCTTAACAAATATATAGTAAAAACAATAATCTCAAGCGTTAAAGAAAAAAAGACCGGAGACGTTGTAACGTTTGATATTTTCGGAAGAGGATTTGACGTTGAAAAAGAAGTTTCGTTTATTGTAGTAGATAAAGATATGAAGTCGCCTTTTGATTACGAATTGGACCGAAACTATTTTGATATTATAGGCGACCGGGCTATCTCCCAGAAAATTGGAGTCGAGATATACGACGGCGTTTATAATATTGGACTTGTTCACCCCGTAAGAGGCGCCGTCTTTTTTGATAAGAAATTTAAGTTTGAACAAAAATGGGCTTTTGTTTACGAAAAAAAAGATATATTTAAAGAAATAAAAATTCGTTATATAACCAACGAATTTAATGCGACCAAAATCATAATATCTTCGATATTGATAATCTGGTCGATATTAGTGTTATTTGTCGCAATGGGTATCATACAAATAAAAAGGGAAGCGGTTCAAGTAAACAGGCTTATTGCGAAATATGATCAAATAAAAGAAGATTATTACAGCGGCAAGTGGAAAATATCTGAAAAAAAGGAGCTTTTAATGAAGAAAAAATTAGGATTGACTGTTAAGTACGGCTTATTAATACTTTTCCTCGTTTTTTTAGCCGTTACCGGTACTTCAATAACTATCAGCGCTATAACGTTGAACAATCAAAGGGAGAATCTCGCGCAAATGATGAAAGATAAAGCCGAACTGGTAATGAAAAATTTTAATACTTCGATAAGCTACATTTATAATACCACGCGAAACGACTACGACGCTTACGATTCGCTTGACACTTTTACAAAATTGACCGACGTAGGATTTGCGGCGTTTCGTAAAAGCGGAGACGTTCTGACTGCGAGATACGGAAAGACGGAAGACTTAAAAATATTTCTACCGGATATCGATGTAGATATGGTAGACAACAAAACCCTAGACAAACTTATCGACGATAGTTATTTTAAACAGATATTAAACGATAAAGTAAAGATATTTAAAGACGATAAAAATACGACGTCGATTATTTATCCGGATTTTGAGGTAAAAAAGTTAAATGATAAATATATCTTTTCCAATCCCATTTATACGTTATCAAACGAGTTTATAGGCGAAATTTACATAGGTTTTTCATTTATTAGCATCTTGAATATGATCGAAGTCGAAACTAAAAACCTTATCAAAATATCGGTATTTGTTACGCTAGGAGCGTTATTGATGAGTATTATCGGCTCGTTGTTTCTTGCGACAAATACTATCAGACCAATTAAAAAAATATCAAAGCACGTTAATATCATTGCAGAAACTGAGGATTACGAAAAACTTATAGGCACAGAAAATGAGAAAATAGAAATAAAATCAGGCGACGAGATCGCCGTATTAGCCTACGCGATAAACGATATGACGCATAAGCTTATCGAAAAATCTAAGGCCGATAAACAACTGCTTTTAGGTAAAGAAATTCAAAAAAAATTCATACCGCTAGACCCTTTTGAGAACGATTTTGTCGATATTTACGGATTTTACGAAGGGGCTAAAGGGGTATCGGGAGATTATTTTGATTATAAAAAACTTGACGAAGAACATTACGCATTTATAATATGCGACGTATCGGGGAAAGCGGTGCCGGCGGCGCTTATAATGGTCCAAATTTCGACCATATTCCGATCGTTTTTTTCAAATTTTAAGGTTGGAAAAAACAAGCTCGATACCGTTCAGGTTGTAAATCAGATTAATGATACCGTAGAAGAACGGGGATTTCAAGGAAGATTCGCCGCAATCTTAGTATCGATTTATAATATTAAGACTGGTAAAATGATTTTGACTAACGCAGGATACACAAAACTTTTAGTTTATAGAGATCAAAAGAAAGAGACCGAATGGATAAATCTTGCGGATTCGGGCGCCGCCGGGGTATTTCCGTCTTTTATGCTCCCGTTTCCTTTCAAATTAGAAACTCTTCAGATAAATCAAGGGGATATAATATTTCTTTTTACAGACGGTATAGAAGAGGCGCGAAACGGCCAGAAAATTATAACGAGCGAAGGCGAAGAAAAAGAAGACGAATTCGGTAACGATCGGATAAAAGAAGTGTTGGATAAATCCAGCGGGAAAACTTCCAAAGAGATAGTAAATTTACTTATCGGCGCTCAAAACGAATATAGAGGGGACTTTGAACAATACGACGACTTGACCTTATTAGCGATAAGAAGAAAGTAAATGTTAAGAATAAACTAAACTTTCGTTTCCCGAGCTTTATAATATGATAAATAAGTCGTGGTAAAGTCGCTTTCATTGAAATGAGGCGGAATACACGATATCGCAATGATAAAAACGATTATCAAGAAAGTCGAAACGAGTATAAATAACCTCTTTAAATAATTAAAAAA
>JAGOCL010000139.1 GCA_017998755.1 Spirochaetota bacterium
AATAAAATTAGCCCGTATCCGGCGTCTCCCAAGCATAAACCAAAGAATGCGGCAAAAAATGGGGCAAAAAATGGAGTAGGATCCATTTCGCCGTAACTTGGCATACTGTGCATTCTAGTTATTGGAACAAATAGTCTGTTAAAAGCGTTGTTATGCAACTTAATCGGAACTGCGTCTCCCTCTATTGGATCGTCAATGATATAAGCGACGTCTTCTTTTTCTAAAAACGTCTCAACGTTTTTTAAGATTTTTACAGGAATCCACCCCTGTATAAAAAGAGCTTTGCCTTCAACTTCCGGACTTAAACTAGAACTTACTAGATTGTACTGTAAATTATCTTCTAGATCAATTTTATATTTATCAAAATCGTCTATTAATTCTGCGTACGCGCTTTTAGATTTTTCAAGATTATCAATATTTTCTTTTAAAAAAGAGGCCTCGTTTTTCAGACGTTCTACGCTTTTTAAAGGAATTTTCTCCTCAGACGCGTTTAGATTTTCAAGAGACGCCGAGTTTCGATAAAAAACGGCAAAATAAATCTTAGATTTCTCTTCAAGAACTTTTTCGTAAAAAACGTCGTCGGGAATATTAGATACTATTCCGTCGTAATCTTTATTATTCGCATAGAAGAATTTAAGTTTATACCCCGTTTTTTCTTCAATCGCTTTAATCGTCTCAGGATCAAAATCTCCCCATTTTGTTAAAACGTCTATCTCTTTTCGAATATTATCTAAACGAGATTTTTCCGCGCCGATTTTAATTTCTATGTTTTCTATTTCATTAAGCGTTTTTTCTATATCATCCGCGACCGACGCCTTAACAGTTTTATCATTTTTTGCTTTATTCGATAATATTATCTTTTTACATTTATCTAATCTTGTTAGTCTGTTTTTTATGTCTTGGATAGCGTCGGTTTGTATGTTAATACCCGTTTCTAAATGAACCGCTCCAATTTTTTGAAGTCGCTCTAGAAACGCGTCTTTTGATTGATGATATATCAATAAATACAATTTCTTCATCTTTTCAATCATTAGTTCGTCTCCTTAGCCGCTTGAATATTTTTAGTTATTTTTTGAGCGGCTTTTTCAAGGTTGTCGACGTCTTCAAGAAATCTTTTTATTTTTAAAATAGCTTCGGAATATTGAGGTATTTGCACTTTTTCGTAGAGATTTACCTTTTGGGTAGTTTTTTTTCTCGCATATTCTAGTATTTCGATCTTTTCTCTTTCTATCTCTATTTTTGTCAAGAATTCAGTCAAAGTTTTAAGAATATCCACACCTTCGTAAAACCATATAGGATTGTTAAATCTGGAGAAATTTTGCGTTTTGTAATCAATCTTTTCCAGTTCCGGAGTTTTAATACCGGCTATTTTTTTTGTCTCTAATAATATTTGATTAATTGTAAATATCGAATCCGGAAATTCTTTCCATAATCTTGCGGTTTCTTTCAAACTAGTTTCAAAGTCTTTATATTTCAATTCTATTTCTTTAAGTATCTGTTTCTCTCTTTTAACGGTTAATCTCAAAGCCGCTTCTTTGCTTTTCAAAGTCGGTAAAGCCGCCTTTCTAATTTTTAACTGTTTTTGCAAGAATTGCATATCGACTTTGTTGAACTGGTATTTTAAAGCCATAACTAATCCTCGTATTGCTCCCTTAATTCACATATAAAGCGGCGCTTTTATTTTATTTTTCGCCGCCAACCCAATACTTATCCATAATGGATTTTTTAATACCTACTTCCGACTGCGAAAAAAACTTTCCAAAAAGCTTCCATGCCGTATCAAGCATCGCGTCGACTTCGATATTTACGTCGATCGCCAATAATTTATCCGAATAATCGGATGAAAATTTTATCGCTCTCTCGTCGTAATCCGTTAAATCGAAACCGTTATCCCTTTTTGTTTTTGCGTTGGCCGCGTCGGCGTATAATCGAACCGCGGCGTTCATTACTTGAGGATGATCTTCGCGCGTCTTTTTACCGATAACCAATTGCTTCAATCTTGAAAGAGACCTAAACGGGTCTATAATAACTTTGTTTATCTCCGAGTCTTTTCTTAAAAAGAGTTGCCCTTCGGTAATATAACCGGTATTGTCGGGTATAGCGTGAGTAATATCGCCGCCCGATAGCGTCGTAACTGCTATTATGGTTATCGAGCCGCCGTCCGGAAACTGAACCGCTTTTTCATACAACTTAGCTAAGTCCGAATAGAGAGATCCCGGCATAGAATCTTTTGAAGGAATCTGATCCATTTTATTAGAAACAATTGCCAAAGCGTCTGCGAACAGAGTCATATCGGTAAGCAAAACCAAAACTTTCTGTTTTTTATCGACAGCATAGTATTCGGCCGCAGTAAGAGCCATATCTGGAACCAAAAGTCTTTCTACCGGAGGATCCTCGGTCGTATTGATAAAACATACTATTTTATCAAGCGCTCCGGCGTTATCAAAAAGATACTTATAATATAGATAATCGTCGTTCGACAGCCCCATACCGGCTAAGATAATCTTATCCGCTTCGGCTCTCAAGGCGACGTCCGCCATAACTTGATTGTAAGGTTGATCAGGATCGGCAAAAAATGGAATTTTTTGTCCGGTTACCAAAGTATTATTCAAATCTATTCCTGCAATACCTGTTTTGATTAATTCGGAAGGTTGTTTTCTTCTGACAGGATTTACAGACGGACCGCCTATCTCTCGCTCTTCCCCTTCTATATCAGGTCCTCCGTCGATCGGGTATCCGTAAGCGTTGAAAAATCTTCCCGAAAGTTGATCCGATACTTTTAACGTCGGCGGTTTACCGGTAAATATAACTTCCGCATCGGTTCCGATGCCTTCAGTTCCCTGAAATATCTGTAAAGTTACCTCGTCGCCGGTAATCTTAACTACCTGAGCCGGACGTTCGTTAACGTAAGCCATCTCTTCGTTACCGATACCGGCGGCTTTTATACTACATGTAGCTTTCGTTACTTTTGTTATTTTAGTGTATATTTTCTGAAACGCTTCTGTCGTCATCTATACCCTCCTCTCGCTTGAGATATTTTCCAGTTCCTTTTTAAAACTGTAGAAATTTTCCGATTCGTATTCGCTATAATTCATCTGTTTAAAAATATTGATAATTCTCTTAAAAAACGGAGCCACTTTATCGAAAGATTCAAATTTATATTCGGCGTCGCATATCTGCATTACTAATTCCAACATATATTTTTGCCGCGACATTGGAGTTATAGAATCAATTTTATCAAAAGCGTCCTGTTGCATAAGAACAAAATCGATAGTTTCGGATTTCCAGAATGTAGTATGATAATCTACCGGAACTCCGTCGTCCCCAAGTATATTTATCTGATCGTAAGACTCTTTTCCTCTTAAAGTCCAGTTTTTCGCTTTTAATACGCTATTAACCCAATTTTCTCCAACATTTTTAGCCAAATACTGTTGAATCTCTGGATATTCCAAATATTTCGAATAACTGTCGATCGGATCGACCGCCGGGTATCTTTTTGAATCGGCTCTTGATTGAGCGAGAGCGTAAAAACATCGGGCGGACTTTTTGGTAGATTCGGTTACCGGTTCCTTCAAATTTCCTCCGGCCGGCGATACCGTTCCGATAAACGTAACAGAACCGGTCTGACCGTTATTAAGATATACTATGCCAGCTCTCGCATAAAAATTTGAAATTATCGCAGTCAAGTCCATCGGGAATGCGTCGGGACCGGGAAGTTCTTCAAGCCGGTTTGACATCTCTCGAAGCGCCTGAGCCCATCTTGACGTCGAGTCGGCAAGCAGTAAAACTTTTAGCCCCATCGCTCGATAATACTCTGCAATCGTCATCGCGGTATATACCGACGCTTCTCTAGCGGCAACCGGCATATTAGACGTATTGCATATAATTGTTGTTCTTTCCATTAGCTTTCTACCGGTTCGCGGGTCTATCAATTCAGGATATTCGGTAAAAATCTCGACGACTTCGTTAGCTCTCTCGCCGCAAGCGGCTACTATGATCATATCCGCTTCCGCATTCTTAGATATAGCGTGTTGTAAAACCGTCTTTCCGCATCCAAAAGGTCCGGGGATAAATCCGGTTCCGCCCTCCGCCATCGGGTTGAAAGTATCTATTATTCGAACTCCAGTTTCCATAATTTTGAACGGTCTTGGTTTCTCTTTATAGCATTTAATCGCTCTTTTAACGGGCCATTTTTGCGTCATAGTTACTACTTGTTCTTCGCCGGCGTCGTTTACTAAAAGGCACAATTTATCATAAATTCCGTAGTTACCGGAAGAGACCATAGATTTTATTTTCCATTTACCCTCAAGTTTGAATGGAACCATGATTTTATGGTCGATCCAGTTTTCTTTAACGCTTCCAACCCAATCGCCGGCGGAAACTACGGCGCCTTCTTTTAGCAAAGGCTTGAAATCAAATTTCTTATCTTTATCCAATGGCGGAGTATAATCTCCCCTTTTCAGAAAAACTCCTACTTTTTTATCTAGATCGTTTTGCAATCCGTCAAAGTTTTTTGATAAAAGACCGGGACCGAGTTCTACTTCCAACATAGTTCCTACAAACTCCGCCTCCATTCCGACAGACAATCCCCTTGCGCTTTCAAAAACTTGAGCGTAAGCAATGTCTCCGACAATTTTTATAACCTCGGCCATTAATTTTTCATCTTTGGCAATTATATAACAGATTTCATTTTGCGAAACCGTTCCCTCAACTTTAATCGTTATAAGATTACTTACAATACCGGTTATCTTACCTTTAACCATACCGCTCTACCTCCAGTTTTACATTTCTCGAGAAAAACTAATTTTCCCTTTTATCTGCTCAATAAGTTTGTTAAATATCTCTTCTCCGCTCTCCGCCGTCATAGAATACCATCTATCGACGGACGCAAGTTTTATTCCATAAATAAAGACTAAATTCTTTGTGAAAAATTCTTGTAATGAATATTCGTCAAGCCAATCCCATCTTATCTCTTCGATTTTTTTTTCTATATTTACAAGATTGTTTAATTCGTAAACTTCGTTTAATTTCTCAATAAAAGGAAACTCTTTTGACAGCCCAAAATCTGAATTTGTGTTTTTTAAGAGGTTTTGACAATAATCGCCGTTATTAATAATATAATTTGTCGCGTCGAGCCCTTTTTTTCTCATCGATATCGCAATAGAAATATTTCTAAGCGCCAATTCAAAATTAAAGTAATCGTAAATAAAACCTTTTCCAAAATTATCTAGATTCTGATAAAAATGATAAAGCAGTTCGTCTTCTTCCGTTTTCTCAGGAAATAGACGCTTCTCTTGCTTTTTGTAGTAATAGAAATCTGATAAAAACTGAAAAAATGAATCCGTATCTTTTAAATTTTCCTCAAAATCATCTGTCGAATAATAAGACGGAGTTATATATTTTTCATTTATCTTATAATTAATAACGTTTTTGATATCGTTGAAAATATAAATTTTTTTTAGCTCGTCTAAATCTCCTGCGCTCAACTCCCTCTCGCAAAGTTCAAGAAATTCACGGCTAGTTACCGGTCTCTTTTCGTTATCAAGTATAAGATCGAATAATCCGGATATTAAAAAATAGTATCGATTCACATTATTCTCCGCCAAAAAGAACTTCTTTGATTTGCGGTTTTAAGAATGAGTAAAAAAATTGATAAAAATCTTTATCGGTGAAAGATAGTATAAAAGTTTTATCTTTAGGTCCGATTTTAAATCCGTTAGTCATTCTGGATTCAAAGAAAACTTCAATTCCTTCTTTTAGAATACTCTCAGATTTTGTCTTAAAGAAATCAGTCAATTCATTTTTTTTATTTTCCGGAAGAATAATATTCAGATCGAGAGACTTGCTATTAGAATCCCACTTCGAAATAATATCCTTAACAAGCGTCTTAATAAAATCGGCTTCGTTCAAACTCTTTTTTAAGGTATCCGAAAAGGCTTTATCAAAAATAATATCGGTTATTTCTTGTTTTAACAACGACACAGACTGATTAGCGGCCATTTTTAGCTCTTGAGTCGCCCTGCTTTTCAATTCTTCCGCTGATTTTTTAGCGGAATTTATAATCTTTTCGGCTTCTATTTTAGAATTTCTTATTATTCCGTCGCTTTCAATACGGGCTTTTTCAACAATCTCAGCGCCCTCTTTCTTCGACTTTTCTATCCCTTCGTTATATATCTTGCTAGTTAATTCGCTCAACTTTGATTCCATACACTATCACCTCTTATTATGATGCGAAATATAAAATTACTTGTTATAGAATAAAATATTATTTTAAAATTTCAAAGCGTTTTTTATATTTTTTTTTATTCTTTATTAAATATTCATCCTTCGACAAGCTCAGGACGACGTTTCTTAAGACAATTGTCGCGCTGAATTCGAAGTCGCCCCCGGTCGGAATATCTAAAAGCTTAAATAAAAAAACTACTAATATATGTCATGTCCCATATTTTATTTGATTTCTAATCTCTATTTGTATATATTATATCTCATCGGAGATTGTAATGTTAAGCAAAATAGTTGAGATTAAGAACTTAAAAGAAAAAAACAGAGACTATCTTTATTGGTTAAATAAATCGCCGGAAGATAGATTTGGGGAAGTAGAAAATATAAGAAAAGAGTATAATGGAGAGAATTATGCATATCAATCCGGATTTCAAAGAGTTTTTAGAGTTATTAAACAAAAATGAAATTAAATATCTTTT
>JAGOCL010000140.1 GCA_017998755.1 Spirochaetota bacterium
GCCGGAAAGTTTATACAACGCAATTTTCGCTTACAATAGAAGCTCTACTTACGTTAAAGCGATACTCTATATTTACGAAGGACTCCTCGCGCTATAAAGTATCTATGTTTCGCGTCGATTAAGCCCCGCTTAATCGACGCGAAACGTTATATTTTATGCAAATTTTAACTTGGCTCGGTAGCAATTTCGGTCGTTTCGACTATATTTTCAGATTTTTTACCGGTATTCGGCTTTTTTACGATCATATTGCCTTTTTCGTCCTTATTGTAAACGTCGTATAACTGATTTAGACCGTAACTGACGTTATCGTCCGAGTAAAAATCGTATTTCTCGGCGAGCTTATTTATCTCTCTCAACGCCGTCTTAACCAAAGTTGAAGTGTCTAATATCAGAGCGATTTTTCCGTCGCCAAGAACAGTCGCGCCCGCTATACCTTCGTTGTTTTTCAAAACCTCGTCGAGAGCTTTGATAACGATATCCTGCTCGCCGATAAGATTATTTACGACAAGCCCTATCTTCCTTCTTTCAAAAGAGACGACTACGATATATAACTCCTCCTCCTCCTGTTCGCGCTCCAGCCCGACAAGGTCCGAAAGATAAATTATCGCCAAAGTCTCGTTTCTAAGGTTGTATATTTGATAATCGTCAAAATCTTTTATCTCGTTTCTATTTATTTTAATAGTCTCTTCGACGACGCTAATCGGTACGGCAAAGATATTTCTTTGGACGTTGACTAAAAGCGCCTCGACGATAGTTAACGTCAACGGTAAAACTATGATAAATTTCGTTCCCGACCCTACGACGGTATGAATATCTACTCTACCTCTGAGTTTCTCGATCTGAGTCTTAACGACGTCCATACCTACCCCTCGTCCGGAGGTGGAGGTTATCTCTTTCTTGGTGCTAAACCCCGGTTCAAATATAAAATTCAGTATTTCCGGAATCGGCAGAGATTGAAGTTGTTGAGGAGTAGCCAACCCCTTTTCCAAAACTTTCTCCTTGATCGCTTCGACGTTTATCCCCTTTCCGTCGTCCGATACCTCTATGTATATGCTCGATCCCTCCTGATACGATTTGAGCGTAACTTTGCCCTGTCTAGATTTACCGTTATTTTCGCGTTCTTCGGGAGTTTCCAGCCCGTGATCTACGCTGTTTCTGATGAGATGCGTCAGCGGATCGGCTATCAGTTCGATAACGGTTCTGTCTATTTCGGTGTTTTCCCCTATTATTTCCAGATCGACGACCTTATGCAGTTGATTGGCAAGGTCTCTGACGAGTCTTGGAAACTTGGAGAATACGTTGCCTATCGGAACCATACGGGCTTGCATCATACCCATCTGCATCAAGTCGGCTATCCTATCGAGCTCGTTAGTGGCGTCTTCGAGTTCCGTTCTTACCTCTTGTATATCTATCTGATCGCTAATTTTATCGTGAATTTGTATGAACCTCGATCTATTAATAATTAATTCGCCGACAAGATTCATAAGGGTATCGAGCCGCTCTATATCGACTCGGATAGTCTGTTTCTGCGCTTCCTTTATCGGCTGGGTCGAAATGTTTTTCTTATCGTCCTTTTTCAGATCCCTATCTATATTTTCCTTATCCGCATCGGTTATTATCTTATCCCCTTCGTCGGTAGTCTCTTTTTTAACAGAATCGGATTTTAGATTATTTTCTACCTTCGCCTCTTGCTTTACTGCTTTCTGGCCTTCTTTCTGCTCATTTTCCAATTGGCTCATCCACTCTTTTTCCAGACGCTCCGCCTCTTGCAAATCCTCGGCGCTTATCCCGCTATCTATATCTGTATTAAGTCCGAATTCGCTGGATACAATCTTTTTATCGATCGTAAATATTTCTACTCTATCGACCTGATCTACTTCGGCGCATTCTATAAGAACTTGTTTTGAAGAGTTCGTTAAAAGAAACAATTCGACGTAGCCGAATTTCTCGTCGTCGGTCTCCTGCTGAACGTCGGGAATAGTTTTTACTACTAAACCGTTATTGACAAAATTATTGTAAACCAGATAAGCGCGCGGATAACGCATATCGCATTCGTCTTCAAGATGAAAAGCTATCTTATAAAACGCTTCACCCCTTTCCATCCCCTCTTCTATCTGATTTTGCTCGGTTTCGGAAAATTTTATACCGCCTAACGATTCGAGGACGCCCTCTAAGATTTTTAAATCTGTTGCAAACTTTTCGTCGGCGCCGGCGTCTTTCTTTACATCTTCGGAGCTTTTCTTTTTTTCCGGCTCCTCTTTTTTCTTTTCAGCGGGTTTTTCTTTTAGTATGTCCAAAAGCGGATTGATAACGTCGGATATTTCAAAATCCGCCTCGCTTTGATCGTTCTGAACGGCCGCGATTAATTGCATGATTCTATCGTATGCCGCTAATAGAGAGTCTATTATCGATTTATCTACTAATAAAGCGCCCCTTCTTACTCTTTCAAATATATCCTCCATTTTATGAGCTATTGTCGACATATTCTTAAAGCCTACAAGAGCCGCCTCGCTTTTTATCGAGTGCGTTAGTCGGAAGATTTCGTTTATTACCGCTTTGTCTTCGGGAGATTGTTCGAGTTCCAGCAATTTTTCGTTTAAACTTTCAAGTAATTCGCTTACCTCTTCCAAAAATGCTTTCTGTATCCTTTTTTCGTCAATATAAACCATGCTTATCTCCTTAAACTATTCCTTATAATAAACGGGCGCGTCCTTGATTTTTTTATAAATAAATCTGTTATTAATAAAATACAACGATTCCGAATGACCTATAAACAGATATCCGTCGTTTGTTAAAGAATCGTAAAATTTATTTACCAAAACGCTCTGATCCTCTTTATCAAAATATATCATCACATTTCTGCAAAATATTACGTCTATATCCGTCATAAATTTATCTTTTTTTAAATTTACTCTACTATAATTGATAAATTTTGCCAATTTCCGATCTATTTCATATCTATCCTCGTCGATTTTCTTAAAATATTTCGTTATAAAATCGTCCGGAGCCGATCTGAATTTTCTTTTATCGTAAATCCCTTTCTCGGCGGCTTCCAATACCTGCGTATTTATATCCGAGGCGTATATCTCGACGTAACGCTTATCCAGCAAATTTGCGTCGTTTAGAAGCGCCGCTATAGTGAGCGGTTCCTCTCCGGTCGAACATCCCGCCGACCATATCTTAATAGGGAGCCTTTTCTTCGTTATCATATCGGGTATTATATCGCGAACTAGCGCCTCTACGTGCTTGTTATTCCTAAAAAAATACGTTTCGTTTGTCGAAACGGCGTTTAGCATCTCGTCTATCTCTGAATAATCGTTACTGTTTTTTATATATCTAAAGTAATCGTCGTAAGTCTCGAAATTCTTTTCCTTCAAGCGTTTTCTAAGTCTGTTTGACAGTAGAGTTAATTTGGTTTCTTTCAGATATATGCCGGCTATATCGTGTATCAGTTCGGAAAATTTAATAAATTCTGTTTCAGAGAGTCTGGCGTATTCCATTTAGTCTAGTCCTATTATTGATCCTCAATTTTTATATCTTCGCTACTCTGAAGAATTCGCGAGATTTCGAGTATTATTACCAATTTTTCGGCCATTTTACCTATGCCGTTGATAAATTCAGCTTTAAGTCCGGATACGGTCGGTAAAGACGGTTCGATCTGGTCGTTCGACAAAGAGACGACTTCCGCCACCGAATCTACTATCAACCCGAACTGCCTTTTACCGATCTCGACAATTATAATCTTCGTTCTTTTAGTTATCTCGGTCTTCTCCATTCCAAACCTTTTCCTGAGATCGACTACCGGCACGACGTTTCCTCTAAGGTTGATCACCCCTTCTATAAATTTTGGAGCTTTAGGCACAATCGTTATCTCTTCCATTTTTTTTATCTCAAATACGTTTTCGATAGGAATACCGTAACTCCCTTTTCCCAGATTAAACAATATCAATTGCCTCTCGTTGCCTACGTTGACAGTTATTGCGCTCATATATATCCAACCTCCTATTTACGCTTTCAAATTTCTATATACAAATAACGCGTATTATCGGCTTAAATCAAAAACGATAATAACGCGGCTTTTTTCTTTCTTTACGGCAGGGAAACCTGTAAAATATTTTGAGACTCGACCGAGCCGCCCCCCATAATACCATTTATTAAGTTAAATGTAACTTTTTTATCAACAGTCGCCAATAATTTTACTGCGTTTTCTCTCAAATCCGCGTCGTTCTGTTCCAAAGAGTTATTGACAATTTTCTTAAAATAACTTCCTTTCGCGCCGCTAATAGTAAAAACCGCTTTCAATATCTCGATTTTTAGCTGAACGCCGCTTTTTTCATACATATCGCATAATACCGGAAGAATTTTCTTCATACCTATCTCGCCTAACGCCCATACTACTTTCTTCCTGACAAACAGCGATTCGTCTTTCAGCGAATTTACAAGAGTCCCGTACCCTTTCCTATCCCGTTTGATACCTAACGCTATCGCCGCATAACCGCGCGCATACTCGTTGTCGGAAATAAGAAGACGCATCGACAAATCGTCTACGCTCATATTTACAATATCGTCGGATAAATTATAATCATTATTGTTAAACGCGATTTTTCTCCTTTTATCGTAATTACGGATATTATCAAATAAAAGAGCCGCCGATTTGAATATTTTATCCCTTTTTTCAACGATCTTCTTTATCCCGTATCTAAACCTCGATTTTACCGACATATTTTCATTTTCGGCATACTGTATGTCGTATTCCGCTCTTAACTTGGCGTTTCTCAATATTGCATATCCTTTCAACGCTTTTTTGAATATTTCCGCGCTCTTTTCGTCCTTTGCTCTATCGGGATGATATCTAACGACCATTTTTTTATAAGAAGATTTTATTTCCGAGATTTCAGCGGTATCGTCCAGTCCGAAAAATTTGTAATAATCTATAAAGTCTTTATTCATATTAATACCCTAATTTTCACCGTCTAAAAAAGTCAACTATAAATATTATCGTAAATTTCCCGTTTTACATTATAGATAGTTTCATCGTTAATTATAAACTCCGCCTCTTCGTAAAAATCTTTCAGCAAACTCAGACTTTTTTCTACTTTGTCGGCGTCTTTTTCGTCTATTCCTCTTTTTATTTCATCTATTAAAGAATATATATCGTTTTTTACTATCAGATCGAATTCCCTTCGGGATACAAGATTTTCAGCTTTATCAATAAGCTCGTTTGCCTCTCTATTCAACTCAAAAAGTTTGATATAATCGACTCCGCTCTGATTGATATTTGAATCTCTGATAAGATTCCTTATATCCTCGTTCGAAAGTCCGGTTTTGGTATTAATCTTTATCGACTTCATAAGACCGGTTTCTACGTCCCTTGCAGAGACGCCGACTATAGAGTTAACGTCTATACTAAAGGTTACCTCTATTTTAGTCTCCCCTTTTTTACCCTTTTTTATCCCCGACAAAATAAATTTACCAAGCGAGATGTTTTCTTTGGCCAGCCGCCTCTCTCCTTGAAGGATATGTACCTCGACGTCCTCCTGATTATCCTGAACCGTCGCAAAGACCTTATTCTGCTCCGCAGGTATGGGGGTATTTCTCTCAATAATTGGTACAAAAAGACCTCCGTCTATCTCGATACCCAGACTAAGCGGCGCGATGTCCACGAGCGTCATATCCCCAACATCGCCGTTTATGATACCGCACTGTATAGCCGCGCCTTTTGCGACCGCCAGTATCGGATCGACTCCGCAGACTATCTTCTCCCCAAAGACCTCTTCGAGTTTGCCCCTTACCAACGGAATTAATGACGATCCGCCGGCGAGTATTATCTTATCCAACGAATCGGTAGACATATCCGCCTCCTCCAACGCCTCCAGAGCCAGATCGATCGTTTCGTCTATATAGTCTTCGATGAGTTTCTCAAATTGCGCTCTCGTTATAACCAAAGACAAATGCAAAGGGCCGTTCTCGTCGGCGCTTATAAAAGGGACGTTCAATTCGGCTTCCGTTTCATTCGATAAGGCGATCTTGATTTTTTCTACCTCTTCGGCCAGCTTATTTAAAGCGAGCTTGTCTTTCGATAAGTCCGTTCCGGTCTCCCCCTCAAACCTATATACAATAAAATCGAGCAGTCTTTTGTTAAAATCCATTCCGCCTAAACTGTTGTTCCCCTTAGCGGCTCTAACTTCAAAGAGCCCCCCCTCTATCTCCAATATCGAAACGTCGAAAGTGCCGCCGCCGAGATCGTATACTAGAATGGTCTCGCCATCCGATTTACCGAGCCCGTAAGCAAGAGCCGCCGCCGTCGGTTCGTTAATGATTCTCAAGACGTTTAGTCCGGCTATTTTTCCGGCGTCGACGGTCGCCTGTCTCTGCGAGTCGCTAAAATACGCAGGGACGGTTATAACGGCGTCCTTTATTTTCTCTCCGAGGAATTCTTCGGCGTCGTTTTTTAGTTTTGACAGTATAAAAGAAGATATCTGCTCTGGGATATATATCTTATCGTCTATGGTTACGGAATACTCCTTCCCCATCTCTCTTTTTATTCCCGCGACGGTTCTACCGAAATTTAAAATTGAATTATTTTTAGCGCTCTCTCCTACTAAAACCGCCCCCTTGTTGTTAAAGGAGACTACCGAAGGAGTCGTGGTATCCCCTTCCGCGTTTGGAATAATTACGGCGGATCCGTCC
>JAGOCL010000141.1 GCA_017998755.1 Spirochaetota bacterium
TCAACCAAGGATTCTCCTCTTTTATAGCTCCGATTTGTTCGCCGGCGGAGTTAAGTATTTGATAGTCGGCTTTCCATATAGATTTCATCCCCTGTCTTTTTAGAGACCCGACGGCGTCGCCCTGAGGTAACGTAATATTGTATTGCGCTGAGAAATCGATGATTTTATTAGCGTTAATGTTGAAAAGTATGTTATTTTGAGATTTATCAGAGAATACTTTAATGGATTCTTTAAACGCCAAAGCTTTTTGTTTAACGTAGAAAATTTCGTTTCCCGCGCTGTCGGATACGGAAATCTGCGGATTAAAAACGACAATTTTAAAAGTAAAATTTAACGGATAATTTAACATTTCAAACCTCCATGAAATAATATATATTTTGATAAACATTCTAAATTAAAATTCAATTATTATCAATAATTATTTATAGCATTAAAATTCTGAATAATAAATAGTTAATTTTCGCTTTTTTAATTAAATTCGCGTTTTTTTTACTTGAATATTTTGATAGTTGAATTATAATAATAGATAATACCGGTTCGTTAGGCGACGGAGTTTTAACAATTTCAGAAAAATAGAATCGTTTATTATTTTTTTCGTTTCAAGGATAGAATATTGTATTGCGTTTATATACTTTTATGCTCCGATAGCACTTATTATACCGGAGCTACCAATAATATAGAAAAGAGAGTTGAGCTTCATAATCAAGGCAAAGGCGCGAAATACACAAAAGGAAGGAATCCGGTTAAACTGGTATTTATTGAGGAGACCGATTCTTTAAAAAGCGCTTTCAAACGGGAAAGGGAGATAAAGAAGCTGACTAAAAAGAAGAAAACGGCGCTTATAGAAAATTATAACAACAAAACTATTTTATAAAATTCTTTCCGATAGCGAAAGCGTTCCAGTTTTCGTCGAAAGTACCCGCCGGAACTTCATCGTCTATCGCTTTTTTCCACGAAGATTCGTCGATATTAATATAGTTTGATACGGCTCCGAGAAGAGCGACGTTAAAGAACTTGGGTTTGCCTATCTTCTGAATAATTTCTTTCGGATCTATAGCAATAATTTTTTTAAAAGTTTTTTTTAGCGCTTCTTCTACATTTTCAGGATAATCTTTTTGATCGGAAGTCGCAATTCTGTTTTTTGTTAATATAATAGTCGTATCTTTTCTGCAGTAGTCCGCCCATCTAACTGTTTCCATTTCTTCTAAGGAGACAAGAATATCAGCTTGTCCTAAAGGTATAACGGGCGAGTAGACTTTTTGCCCGTATCGAACGTGGCTGAATACAGAGCCGCCTCTCTGGCTCATACCGTGAATTTCGCTTTTCTTTGAATCATATCCGGCTATCATTGCCGCTTTTGAGACGATATCGCTTGCAAGAATTATACCTTGACCGCCTACGCCTACTATAAGTATGTTAAATATTTTATCCAAAATAATCTCCAAAATAAATTATTATTGAATTAAAACATATTTAAAAATTTCTGTCAAGAATTTGAGAACCCCCTTTTCGTTTTTTTTATTTGACTTATTAGTTGTTATTAATTATAATTTGTAATTAGATCATAATAAGTTATGAGAATATAGAGAAAGCGATAGAATGGTTAAAATCTGTCGATTAATAATAATTAAAGAGGAATTTTATGCCAAAAATCAAGTTGAAACCGTTAGAAAAGTATAGTTTTGTTTATAAAACAAGAATTCATGTTCGGGACGTCAATTACGGCGGGCATCTGGGCAACGACGCTATAGTCGGACTTACTCACGAGGCGCGGATCGATATGCTGGAAAAAATGGGATTTACCGAGTTGAATATCGGCGACAATGAAACCGGACTTATTATGGCGGATTTGGCGGTGAATTTCAAGGAGGAGGGCTTTCTTCTTGATAACATCGAGATTTCTAGTCAAATTGAGGAGATATCCGCGGCGAGTTTTAGAGCTTTTCACAAGATAACTAAAGAGGGGAGGACGATAGCGCTTATCGAAACGGGACTTATTGCGTTTAATTATAAAAACAAGTCGGTCGCCGAAATCCCTGAACAGTTTTTAAAAAAGATCGAAGAGTTTCAGAAATAGTATAAAGCGATAATTCATGAGAATATTACTAATAAATCCGCCGCGATCGAAGTATAACGGAATTTTACAATACGCTTCGGAAGAGGCGAAGAAATTTATTCATAAGAAATTAATTGGACCGCCGCTAGGTCTATTAACAATCGCGGCGGCTTGCAAGGATGAAGAGGTAACTTTTTTAGATATGAAGGGGGAGTACGACCTTGATCCAAACGCGCCCCCGCCGGAAGTTCTGGTTACGAAATATCTTGAAATGTCCAATCCCGATATTGTAGGAACGACGTTTATAGCAAGCGAATTTAATTCTGGATTAGAGATTTTTAAAACTGCCAAGAAATTCAATCCAAATATACTGACGGTAGCCGGCGGGCTTCATACGACGCTCTGCCCCGGCGATTTTACCGACGAGTCTGTAGACGTTCTATGCCCGGGGCAGAGCGCCCGAGCTTTTTTGGAGATAATAGACGCTAAGAAAAAAAACATATCGCTTGAAAAAGTAAAAGGGATAATAATTAACAAAAATGGCAAACAATATTTTACGGAGAAAGAAACGAGAAACTGGAATCCCGCCGGAGAGAATTTTATCGCGCCGGATAGAAAACTTCTAAAAAGGTGGTTATCGACTTATAAAGTCGGCGGAAGTCCTCATATATTAACATATCTTTTTACGTCGCTCGGTTGCCCTTACAAGTGCTCTTTTTGCTCTATTTGGCCTCAATTTTGCGGAAGATTTTATCAACGGGAGATAGAAAGCGTTGTCGAGGAGTTAAAAACGCTTAACGACTACAAAATAGTCCGTTTTGCCGACGCTAATACTATTGTAAATATAGATTTTATCGATAAACTGTTTGACAGGATTATTGAGGAAGGTATTTATAAAGAGTACATTATGGATATAAGAGCCGATACCGCGGCGGAGAATCCTAAATTGATAGAAAAATTAGCGAGAGCCGGATTGAAGGTCGTAATTTGCGGATTTGAATCTTATAAAGACGAGGAGTTGAAAAAATATAATAAAGACGCGCAGGCGGTAAAAATCGAAGAATCTATCAAGGTATTTCACAATAACGGCATATCGGTCCGTGGAAATTACGTCATACCCAACGATTATACGGAAAGGGATTTTGACGAGATGAAAAAATTCGCGTCGAAACGCAAAGTCGTTTACGCCGGCTACACGATTTTGACTCCTATGCCCGGTACTCCTTATTACGAAGAGGTAAAAAACGATATAGTCGATTTTGATCTGGCGAAATACAACTTCTTTAACTGCGTTTTAAAAACCAAGATACCTTTGGAGAAATTTTATGAGAACGTAGGAGAGCTCTGGTTAATAAAGGAAGGGACGGACGTTATTTAATATTCGACCGCGTAATCTATCGAATATTTAAGATCGTGTTCGCTATCGAAAGCGGTCGTATCGAATTCCGGGTAGAATTCGGCGTAAGATTTGTAGCTAAATTTATTAGATACGGCGAACGTTGTATCGATTTTGTACCAAACGGTTTCGTCTCCCGTTAGGTCTATAATATTCCACATATGCGCGACGCCGCTATCGGGGTCTGTTCCGGAGACTCTTTTAACTTTATACCCTAGCGATCTGGTTAGCGCGGCGAAAAGCTCGGCGAAGTCGTTGCATACCCCTTTTCTACGATCAAGCGTATGAGAGGCGATAAATATGTCTTCCCAGCTCGTACCGTCAAGAAACCCCGGATAAATTTCGTCGTAACTCATATATGTAAAATCTTCGTTTACACTACCGTTGACAAAAAATTCATAAATTGATTTTATTTTATCCAGATCGTTTGTTAAATCTTTGGTTAATAGCGCCGCTTGGTCTATGATATTTTTATTACCTGAATTAACGTTTCGAGTCGGTATCAAGCTCCATAAACTTTCGGGGATTCCTTCGGTTACGACAACGTTAAAAACCAGAGTAGAGCCGTTTTCCGCGACTCTGTATCGAGGGGAGGGAACCCCGCTTCTGGGATAAAGCATATTATCCGGCTTTCTGAAAGAATATACTTTATAATTACCGCTTTTTTTGAAATATATATAACCGGTAAATCTGTTATCCTCGTCTACCGGAATGGAAAAGTAAGAGTTTTCTTCGGTCGCGTCGTCTAGATAATCCGCCATAAATAATACGGAGTGATAAAATCTATCGGTAAATCCCCCGTCGTAAGGCGTCGCTTCGCCGGAGACCTTCATATATCTTTTTACGCTTTGTTTGTAATGAATGAAAGTATCCAGCCGGACGTCGCTTGCCTCTCTAATATCCGCTTCGTTGAAATAATAAACCGAATCGTCGACGTCGAATATTACGCCTCCGTCTGGCGATGCGATTTTTGGGACGACTACGTCTATAATAGAAGACGTTTCAAATTGGATTTCAATAGTTACGGGACAACTAACGAGAAACGATACGGCGATAATAAGAATACCAAATTTTAATTTCATAATAAACGCCGATATATAATAGCGCTCGGGTATGTACTATACCCGAGTTTTTAAAAATTATTCTTTGTCTATCGCGCTGAATTTACACGCTTTATAGCACGCTCCGCACTTGATACAAATGTCCTGATCTATAAGGTGTTTCATTTTTACGGAACCCGTTATGGCCGCTACGGGACAAACCTTTTTACAGAGTTGGCATCCCACGCATTTATCGTTTATTGTAAAGTTAATAAGAGCCGTACAAACTCCGGCGGGACACTTTTTATCTTTAATATGAGCCATATATTCGTTTTCGAAATATTTAAGCGTCGTTAATACCGGATTTGGAGCGGTCTGCCCAAGCGCGCAGAGCGAAGAATTTTTAATCTTAGCCGCCAGATCCATAAGATCGGCGATATCCGACTCTTCCCCTTTGCCGTCGCAAATTTTATTGAGAATTTCAAGCATTCTCTTTGTGCCGATTCGGCAGAATGTGCATTTACCGCAACTCTCGTTTTGAGTAAAATTGAGAAAGTATCTGGCAACGTCTACCATACAGGAATCTTCGTCTAAAACTACCATACCGCCCGAACCGACTATCGCGCCGGTCGCCATAAGGGACTCGTAATCGACTTTTGTATCAAGGAGATGTTCGGGGATACAACCTCCCGAAGGTCCCCCCATTTGAACCGCTTTAAATTTCTTATTATCTTTTATTCCGCCGCCGATGTCGTATATAACTTCCCTGAGAGGAATTCCCATCTCTACTTCGACGAGTCCGCCGTTATTAATTTTACCGGCAAGAGCGAATACCTTCGTCCCTTTCGACTTCTCCGTTCCGTATTTGTTGAAAGATTCGGCTCCGTTTGACAAAATGTAACCGACGCAAGCGAGCGTCTCTACGTTATTAATATTTGTCGGCTTTTCCCAAAGACCGCTGACTGCCGGAAAAGGCGGCCTGAGTCTCGGCATACCTCTTTTACCTTCGATACTTGCCATAAGCGCCGTCTCTTCGCCGCACACAAACGCGCCGGCGCCCTCTTTGATGTGAATATCAAAACTGAAATTTGATCCGAGTATATTTTCGCCGATCAAGTTTTTTTCTTTCGCTTGTTTGATGGCGTCGATTAATCTTTTAATTGCAAGCGGGTATTCCGCTCTACAGTAAACGTAGCCTTCGTTAGCGCCGATAGCGTAACCGCAAATCAGCATCCCTTCGAGAACGCTGTGAGGATCCCCTTCGAGAACGCTTCTATCCATAAATGCTCCCGGATCTCCCTCGTCTGCGTTACAAATTACGTATTTTTTATCGTTTTTAGACGAATTTGCGAATTTCCACTTCATTCCAGTTGGAAATCCCGCGCCTCCTCTTCCTCTTAGTCCCGAATCGAGTACGATCTGAATGACCTCTTCCGGCTTTTTGGTAAGAGCTTTTTTAAGGCCGTTGTAACCGTCCCGGGCTAAATAGTCGTCTATCTTCTCAGGATCGATAACGCCGGTATTTCTTAAAACAATTCGTCGTTGCTTATTGAATTTATATTCGTCGCTCGTATTTGAAAGTACGTATTTCTCGACGGGTTTTCCCCCTTTGACGTGATTTTGAAATATCAACTCCGATATCTTTTCATCGACGGGACCGTAGAGGTATTTCTCGCCTGAGACGGTAATTTCCACTATGGGTTCGACGTAGCACATTCCGATACATCCGGTTTCCTCTAGTGAAATATCTTTATCGTTTAACGACAGTTCTTTAAATTTATTTAAAACTTTTTGAGCTCCCGCGGCGTTACCGCAGGTCGCCGTTCCAACTTTTATCTCTATCATAATGTTTTCCCCTCTTTTTCAGCTTGAACGTAAGTATCGATAATTTTACCTAACTTTTCGTTTGTCAATTTACCGTAAGTCGTATCGTTAATCATAACTACCGGAGCCAACGAACAACATCCGAGACAAGCGACTTCCTGAATTGTGAACAGACCGTCTTTCGTCGTCTCGCCGTTCTTAATACCGATTTTAGAATTCAACATAGCGTCTAGGATTTTAACTCCGCCGACGTGGCAAGCCGTACCGTGGCAAACTCTTACGACGTATTTCCCAACGGGAGTAAACCTGAACTGAGCGAAAAAAGTCGCCACTCCGTAAACGTCGCTGGAACTGATATTC
>JAGOCL010000142.1 GCA_017998755.1 Spirochaetota bacterium
CAAATAAAGTACGCTCTTTTTCTCGACTGAGGAACGCCAAATAAGGAGGCGTTAAGAACGTCGTAATATACGTCGTAATCGATAGAATTTAGTACGTCTAGTATAGTTTGTAAAGTTTTACCGTCGTCGTGTCTGACAAAATTTGCCACATTTTCTAAAAATAAGAACTTAGGCCGGCGATACTCGGCGATTCTGGCTATATCGTAAAACAGAGTTCCCCTGATATCTTCAAATCCCATCCGTTTACCAGATATGCTAAACGGTTGGCATGGAAATCCGGCGCAAAGTATATCGTGCGCGGGAATATCGCTATTCGGTATCTTCGTTATATCCCCTTCCGGATTTTCGCCGAAGTTGTTTTTATATACTTTCCGAGCTTCTTTGTCTATATCGGAAGAAAATACGCAATCGAACCCCAAAGATTCCAAAGCGATTCTGAAGCCGCCAATTCCTGAAAAAAGATCTATAAATTTCATATTTTCCATAATATTTTATAAATAACAGTATTCCTTACTTCTCGCAAGATTTTTGTTAAGCCCTTTCGCCGATTTGTTGCCGCCACATAGCGTAATACAGCCCTTTTAGATGGAGTAGTTCGTCGTGAGTTCCAACTTCAATTATTTTACCTTTTTCCAAAACCAGTATGCGATCGGCGTACATTATGGTAGAGAGCCGATGCGCGATTAATATAGTTATCTGTTCGCGTTTGGCGGCGATACTCTGCATAGTTTTGGTAATATCCTCTTCCGTTAGCGAATCTAGCGCCGACGTCGCTTCGTCGAAAATCAGAGCCCGCGGTTTTCGTAATAACGCCATCGCTATCGATATTCGCTGTTTTTCGCCGCCGGACAGTTTCATTCCGTTCTCGCCGATAAGCGTATCGATCCCTTTTGGAGCTCGCGCTATTAATGAAGACGCCGACGCTTTGTTTAAACTCTCCAAGATTTCTTCGTCGCTCGCGTCGGGTTTGACAAATAATAAATTTTCTTTTATAGTTCCGGCAAATAACTGCGTACCCTGAGTAACTAACCCGATCTGTCTCCGTAAAGGATTATATCTTATTTCTGTAGAAGATTCGTTATTGAAATATATCTTACCGTTTAAAGGTTCGTAAAGCCCAAGAAGCAATTTGACGAGCGTTGATTTTCCGGAGCCGGACGGTCCGACAAAAGCGATGGTCTCGCCCGTTACGGTTTCAAACGAAATATCGTCTATTGCGTTGAAAATCGCCGATCTGTGTCTAAAAGCCACGTTTTGAAAACATATTTTTTCTAAATCGCTTATTTCTATGGAATTTTCAGGCCGTTTTTCAATCGGCTTACTCATTAACAAATCAAAACTTTTTATCGAAGCGTCGACTTCGCGATATTGGACGATGATATTCCCGAGTTCCTGAAGAGGTATAAAAATAGCGGAAGAGATAAACTGCATGGCGATTAACTCTCCCGGACTCAGAACTTTTCGGAAAATAAGCCAAAGTAATATGAATAATATAGATTGTTTAAATATATTAAGGGCGACGCCCTGTAAAAATGTTAAAAGCCCCATATTTCTGGCTTTAATTGACTCTAGTCTGTAAATCTCTTTAGTTTTAGTTTCAAGCCGCCTGATTTCTTGAAATGTCAACCCTAAGCTTTTAACAAGTTCGATATTTCTTAATCCTTCGGTAATTACCCCGGCGAGTTTGTTTGTCTCGCGGTTTATCGATCGTTGAACCGTTTTGATTTTTTTTGACAATGCGCCGGTTAAAGAACCGAGAGTTATAAGTCCTACAAAAAAAACCGGCAATAGTAACCAGTTTTTTGTT
The DNA here is from genome assembly GCA_017998755.1 of Spirochaetota bacterium. Lineage (GTDB taxonomy): Bacteria > Spirochaetota > GWE2-31-10 > GWE2-31-10 > MWDO01 > MWDO01. The sequence goes on from JAGOCL010000142.1 coordinate 1,808, forward strand.
ACGCTATACCATGAAAGAAAAGCGAAGCCGACTAATGATGAAAAAAGTACGTTGATAAATGAAGCGACGAATCTTTCAGTATCCGTCTTAACTTTTTGCAAAATAGAGATTGATTCGCCGCTGTTATTTTCCTCGAATTCTTGAAAACGCAAGCGCAATAACTGTTTTAGACCGGCGTTAAATATATTCATACCAAATTTAGCCGCCGCCCTGCGAATTATGAATTCTTGAATAGATTTTGAGAACCTTCCAAGCAAGGCGATTATTACTGCGAGCGATAATAAGAAAAGAACGTTTTTTACTAAAACGTCTTCGGTCAGAGTCGCGGTATTCATCGCGTAATCGTCGATAATTTTACCGAAAATTATCGGGTCAATTAGAGATAATAATTGAGCTATAGCGGCAAAAATTAACGATAATAGTATTAAATATTTAATTCCGCCTAGATATTTCCATAATATTTTCATTGTTACTCTTTATTTAAACAAAATGACACATTACCGATCTTCCGTTTTCGAAGTTTTTCATAATTGGCGTTTGTTCAAAACATATTTTTTGCGACATATAGCATCTTGAAGCAAAAACGCAACCTTTTTTCTCCCCGATCGGCAGTTCTATATCTCCGGTTAGAATAATTCTCTCTTTTTTCTCCGAAACTTCCGGAACCGGAATGGCGGATATAAGGGCTTTTGTATATGGGTGTAACGGATTATTGAAAAGATCTGTTTTATCGGCGATTTCTACAATTTTACCAAGATACATGACTAAAACTCTGTCCGATATATGTCTTACGACGGATAAGTCGTGAGATATAAAAAGATAAGACAATTTCAACCGCTCTTTTATCTCTTCCAGTAGATTTATAGTCTGCGCCTGTATAGATACGTCTAAGGCCGATACCGGTTCGTCGCACACTATAAGCTTCGGCGAAATCGCCAACGCTCGCGCAATTCCTATACGTTGTCTTTGCCCGCCGGAGAATTCGTGAGGGTAACGTTGTAAGTATTTATCCGATATACCTACGAGATCTAAAAGTTCTTTAACTTTTTTCTCAATATCTGATTTGGATAACCTAAAGTGAGTTTTAAGCGGCGCCGCGACGATATCTAGAATCGTTTTTCGCGGATTTAGCGAAGAATAAGGATCTTGAAATACGATTTGCATGTTTTTCCGTAATTCTTTCAATTTGTTAAATCTGAACTTTGTTATATCTTCGTCGTTAAATAAAATTCTTCCCGAGGTGGCCGTTAATAAAGCCAAAATCAGCCTCGCTAGAGTAGATTTGCCGCAACCGGACTCGCCGACAAGCCCCAGAGATTCGTTTGGTTTTATAAAGAAAGAGACGTCGTTGACCGCTTTGAGTATTTTTTTCGGCTTAAAAAGTTTATTTGATTTGATTTTGAAATTCTTACTTATATTCTCTACTTTTACTAGGTAATCCATTTATTCCGCCATATTTTCATATAACCAACACGAGGCTTTATGTTCTTCGCCGACGCTAAATAACGGAGGAGGAACGTCCCCTTCGCATTTGGCTATTCTTTTTTCGCATCTATCAAAAAATCTGCATCCTTTTCGATACTCTTTGGGATGAGGGACCGTCCCTGATATCGAATAGAGCTTTTTTTTATCGTTGGTCATTGAAGGGATAGAATTCAAAAGCCCGATAGTATACGGATGAGAAGTAGAGCTAAAAAGATCCTCAGACTTTGCGTATTCGACAATTTTACCCGCATACATAACGATTATTTTATCGCAAAAATCTGCCACAATTCCCATATTGTGAGTTATTATTAAAACCGACGACTTGCGTTCATTCTGGATTTTTTTTATTAAATCAAGAATTTGAGCCTGTATAGTAACGTCTAGCGCCGTCGTCGGTTCGTCGGCTATAAGTAGTTTCGGATTTAGAGCGAGCGCTATTGCTATTGCTACTCTTTGCTTCATTCCGCCTGAAAACTCATGCGGATACGAGCCAAATCGTTCTTTTGCGTTTGGAATACCTACTTGCGACAATAATTCAACGGTTTTATTTGCTATAATCTCTTTTGAAAGTTCCGGCGTATGCGTAAAAAAAACTTCAGATATCTGACTTCCGATTGTTTTAGTAGGGTTGAGACTAGTCGACGGCTCTTGGAAAACAACGCCGATTTCTTTGCCTCTAATTTTGTGTAAAACTTCTATATCGGCTTTGAGTATATCAGTTCCGTCGAAAGTTATATCGCCGCTCAAATACGCCGGCGGTATTGGTAGAAGCCGGATAAGGGACATCGCCGTTACGCTTTTACCGCATCCGGATTCTCCGACTATGCCGAGGCGCTCCCCTTTTTTTATACTAAACGATACGTCCTCGACTGCAAGGAATTTTTCTTTTTCTAATTGAAATCCGATGGAAAGATTGGAAACGGTAAGCAGATCTGTTTGTTTATTCATCTGATAATCGCGAGCGTAAAAATAAAAAAATCTGCCTCCGAGCAGAATTGAACTGCTGACACGTGGATTTTCAGTCCACTGCTCTACCGACTGAGCTACAGAGGCAAATCGAGAGTATTAATAACAGAATTTAAGTATAATGTCAATAATATTTTTTTGTTTGCGTTATAATTTTTTGGGATTAATATCGACCATTTTTATAACTTTGTATTTATCGGACAGCTCAAGTAAAATATCCGAAACGTATTTCTCGTTGTCCGGAAATACGTAGTCGTAATTCATAACGATATGATACCCCTTTGATCCCTCGATAAAAATCGGGAAAAACAGTCCGGATTGTAAAATTTTTTCTATTTCAGCAGATTTGAATATTTTTTTCGTCTCTCTACCGTTATCTATCAGTCCTATATCGCCGTTTTTTTCTTTAGATATTGAATCATCGCTGAATAGTTTGACTGCGTTAAAAAAAGATTCCTGACCGGAATAAATTTTGTTTGCCAAATTTATCGCCGTCTCTTTTTTTATCGCCTTTTCTTTTTTGGATAGCTTGTCCGTAGAAAAAAATATCGAACAGCTTTTTACCTGTTTTATATGATTGCGCTTTGCTAAATATTTTATTTTCATAAGATTATAAGTCGTTTTCATGTAAAAATCTTCAATGGAATCGTAAGGATCGTTCATATCGAAATATAGTTGAAGCGCTTTGGGATCGTCGTAAGCGACGCTTCTGTCTGTAAAATATTTCTCCGCATAACGGGCTATCTCGTCTTCGGTAACGGTAATTTTTTCCTCTTCGCAGGCGTTGTAAAATAAAAGATCCATGATCATAGTATTTAATACGTCCTCGACCGAATATATATCCCAGTCGTCGATAGAGTCGTAACCTAAAATGTACAACTTAAAGTCCAAAACCGTTATATCGTATTTACCGACCTTGACGATCGTGAAATCGTCGCTCAAATCGTTAAAATCCAGAGAATTTAACGAAAATACGGAGATAACAAAAAAAATAATGGCCAGACATTTCTTCAATTTATAATCCTTTTTGCGCCGATTAATTAATCGCTTTTTTACATTTAGCCGTCGAAAATTCAGTTATTTATCATAAGATTTCAAACGGCTTCTATAATATATCATAAAGCTTTAAGATATAAAGAAGATTTTAATATATTTTGACAAATTTCTTAATTGTAAAATTATAAATATTTTTATTGCTTTTTTGGATATGCGCCTTATAATTGTTTTGTTGAATAAAACAAAGAATAAAATACGGAGGCATATTTATGAAAAAAGCGCTTAAATTATTAGCGACGGTAGCGGTACTAACGGTTTTATTGATACCGACCGGTTGTATCATGTTAGTCGGAGGCGGCGGCGATACTTATTACGGATTCGGATGGACTGCGAGCCTGGATTCCTTTGAAAGTAGCGCGGCTCCCGATTCGATAAAAATGAAAAATACAGTAGGAGAAGAATTAAAAGTTAAATATAAAATATTTTTTAACAACGAACTGGACGGTTACGATAAAGAAGTAGAACCGGATTGGGATACTATAAATAATTCTGTAACTTTATCAGCTGTTTCAGGATTATTCAACGTAGCGACTAATATTTTTGCTAGTTACGACGTAACAGCTGACATTAACGCAGTCGTGTGGCTTAGAGTTCAAAACTTGGATAACTCAAAATATTTAGCCTTTTCCGTTCAACTTGCAAATTTGTCTGAGACGGAGTGGAATATAACTATTTCTAATGAAAATAAATATTAAAGGATTTATAAATGAAAAAAATTTACTATTTGTTAATTGCTATTTTTTTATTGTCGTCTAATCTGTTCGCTCAGAGGAGCGCAAGCACGGTTTACGTTAAAGTAATAACCAACCCTTCTGGAGCTTACTTTACTACAGCGATCGATAACGCAAGTAAATTCGGTCCTACGCCGATTTCTATTCCGCTTTTAAAAAACAGAACATATGATTTTGTTTTTTCTAAGGAAGGTTATAAGTCAAAAAATGTAAGTTTTAAACCCGGGACAGGAGATTTAAATGTGACTCTCGAGCCGTTAGAAAGTTCGACTCAAACTAATTATAATCTTAGCGTGTCGTCTAACGTTACGGGAGCGGACGTATATATTAATAATCAACTATACGGGAAAACTCCGCTTAACGTTTCCTTACCATCGGCAAATTATGACGTAACGGTAAAACTGACCGGATATACCGATTTTGTATCGAATATTACTCTTAATTCTAATCAGAATATTAATGCAAGTTTTACTCCAAACAATTATACCCTCTCGGTATCATCCAATATCGCCGGAGCCGACGTGTATATAAACGATCAATTATACGGTAAAACTCCGTTGAACGTTTCTTTACCCCCCGCGACGTATAAAGTCGTAGCCAAATACGCG
>JAGOCL010000143.1 GCA_017998755.1 Spirochaetota bacterium
CTCTTAAACATTATCCTGTCGTCGAGTATGTAACGCCGGAATATTTTGAAAAAATTAAAAACTTAGGTCTTGAATTAGGATTTAAACATATTGAAAGCGGCCCTTACGTCAGAAGCTCTTATATGGCGGAAAAATATATTAATTAATAAACCGATATAACAATAAAATTTTATTGTTGATTTTTAAAATTTATTGATTTATAATTAATTTTAGTTATCTTTACTAATATAGTTATAGGATAGGGGTAAAAAATATAAATTTACCGGGATTTTTTTAATCGACTAAGGAGGATATGTATGGATGAAAAATTAAAAGAGAAATTAAACGACGCTTTAAAAAACGGAAAAGCGACTGTTGCCGATATCGGCGAGATTGTTAAAAACATCACAAAAGAGGTTATCGCCAAATCTAAGACGGAAGGGGCGGATTTAAAGAAGACTGCCGGCGAATTGTTTAAAGAAATAATAAATACGTTGGGCGAACTCGGAAAAGGTTCTTTTGAATTATTAAAAGCCGCCGGTAACGGTTTTATGGAAGGTCTTAAAGAGTCCGGAAAAGATGAAAATAATCTTATAAAACATGCCGGTAAGTCGATTTTAGACGGTTTGAAGTCTCTTGGAGGCGCGGGGTTGTATGTAACTAAAGAAACCGCAAAAAACCTTAAAGAAACTGCCGATTCGATGATAAAAAAAGCTAAAGAAAAAAAGTCTGAAAAAAATCAGAATAAAGAATCGGGCGCTCCGCAAGACGACGAGGCGGATAGAAAAATCTAAATCGGATTTATCGGATGATTTAATGGAAATAAACGAACCTGTTTCAACCGTCGATAGGGATCAAAAGCTTAAAAGCGATTACGGCGCTATTGAGTATTTTTTTTCTCGAAAGAAAGATATTTTGTCGAATTTTAACGCGATTCCTGCGGAAGACATAATAGCAAATTCTCCAAAATATTATTCGATAATCAGGGTTATTGAGCAGATAAACAGCTTTGTTAATAAAGATAGTAATTGGCTGAAAAATTTTATTACTAAGAACAAAATACCGTTTGATTGGGAACTTTATGAAAAATGGAAATCAGGCGTCGATTTCTTCAAAATTTCTTACGACGATACTTATTCCCCTTCAAAATGGATATCTGCATCTTTAGATAAATTTATAGAGTTGTTAAAAGAACTACAATTACTGTTATACGTAGAACGTTACGTAGACGAAGAGGATTTTAAGAAATTCTTAAGAAAACATCCCGATATTAGTTATAAAATTCGCGCAAATTATATTATAAAATCCGCGCCTTCAGAGAATATTGAACTACTATTTAAAGTAATTGATTTTTTATTAAAAACAACTTTTGAAAACGACGTATTGTCGAAATATATGATTGATACCAAGATTTGTATGAACGCTTATCGTTTTATAGACGAATCCGGCGTATTTGAGTTATTAAAAAGAAAAGAGTTTTATCTCAAATATAGATTGCAGTACCTTAAATTGGTTACTGAAAATAGTAGAATAAAAATTCCATGCGAATCGGACATTGTTTCTATAGGCGAAAGTTTTTTAGAGAATTATCAGGATTTAATTTATTGCTATAACGAATACAAAGAGAGACTTTTGGAGAAGTACAAAAAAATAAAAAACAAACTTATTTCTTGACAAAAAGCTAATAATATTTTTATTCTTATTTATATTATTTAAGGAGACCTGTATGTCGCAAGATAGAATCTTTACGCTCAAAGGGAGTAAAGCTCCCAACAAATGGATTAATATTCTATACAATATGCCCGAAGCTTTAACTCCGTTGGTAAATCCCGAAACAAGCGAACCGATACCTTTGGAGATGTTGTATAAGATATTTGCCAAAGAACTTATCGATCAAGAAATTAATACAAAAGACGAGTTTATCAAGATACCTGACGAAGTTAGGGATATTTACTCGCTTTATAGACCGACGCCTCTTATTAGAGCTACTTTTCTTGAAAAAGCTCTCGATACTCCGGCGAAGATATATTATAAATGGGAAGGGGTAAGCCCGTCTGGAAGTCACAAGCCGAATACGGCGATACCTCAAGCGTATTACAACAAAAAAGAGGGAATATTAAAGTTAACGACCGAGACCGGAGCGGGGCAGTGGGGATCCGCTTTAAGTTTTGCTTGCAATCAGATAGGTATCGAGTGCTTGGTATTTATGGTTAGAGCCAGTTACGAGCAAAAACCTTATAGAAAACTTATGATGCAGACATACGGCGGAAAAGTTATACCAAGTCCTTCAGATCAAACTAAAATTGGTAGAGAATTATTAAAAGACAAAAATAACTACAAGGGATCTCTCGGAATGGCTATAAGCGAAGCGGTGGAATTAGCCATGGAGAGAGACGATACTCACTATACGTTAGGTTCGGTTTTAAATCATGTTCTTTTACATCAGACCATTGTTGGAGAAGAATCAAGATTAGCTATGGAGGAGATAGGCGACTATCCCGATATAGTTATTGGTTGCGTAGGCGGCGGAAGCAACTTTGGAGGAATAATAATTCCATTCATGAAAGAAAACTTAACAAAAGGTAAAAAAACAAGATTCATCGCGGTTGAGCCTAAGGCGTGCCCAACCTTAACTAAAGGTAAGTACGCATGGGATTACGGCGATACCGGTAAATTAATACCGCCGGCGCTAATGTATACGTTGGGGCACTCGTTTGTTCCGCCTCCGGTTCACGCCGGCGGGTTGAGATATCATGGAGCGTCTCCGTTATTGAGTTATATGTGTCACAAAGGTATGGTTGAATCCGTCGGACTTTTTCAGAATGAAGTTTTTGAGAAAGCGGTTCTTTTTGCTAAAACGGAGAGTATCATAGTGGCTCCGGAGTCTGCTCACGCGGTAACCGTGGCGATAAACGAAGCTCTTAAATGTAAAGAGACAAAGGAAGAAAAAACTATACTATTTAACTGTTCGGGTCATGGACATTTTGATATGGCAGCTTACGAACAATTTTTTAACGGAACGTTGGAAGATTACGATTATCCGAAAGAGAAGATTGAAGAAGCTCTTAAAGATCTTCCAAAAATCAACTTTCCGCCAAAAAAATAATTTTGTTTTAAATTAATAAAAAATAACCTCGTCCTAAGGGCGAGGTTATTTTTTATTAATAATATTAGATAAAATAAAATATTTATAAATGTACTTATTAATAACTAATTGAAAGTTTTATTTATATTTTTTAATAATAGTTGACATTTAAAAGCTATAAATATATATTTAAAAAAAAGGAGAAAAATAAGAAATGAGGAAATATTTGATAATTATTTTTATTTCGCTTACCTTTGGAATTTTTGCTGATGAAGAATTTATGATAGGGTTAAATGAAATAAATGATAAGGTTTACAATGTCGATTTAAGCTCTGATCAAATATACAATAAGTCAATATTATGGATAGCTGAAAATTTCAAGTCGGCAAAAAATGTAATTGAATATAAAGATCAAGATAGTAAAACAATAGTGGGTAATGGTAGCGCATATACTAAATGGGGATATATTTTTTTCTCGTTTTCTATACAGGCAAAAGATGGACGCTATAAAATAATATACTCAGATTGTGGGGCTGGTTATAGCGGTCATGAAAGATATTTCTCTAAACAATTTACGGTTAAAGGTGAAAGAAATACGACTTTTAATTTACTTAATGATCTTTCTCAATCTCTTTATGATTATTTGAACAAATTCTCTAAAAAAAATGAAGACGACAATTGGTAAAAAAACCAATTGAATTTGTTTATAAGTATAAAAATTATTTTTAATTTTTTCGATAAAATATTATATAAGAATAAGAAATAGTTTTTTATCTTTGAAAATTTAAAATACAATAAGTTAACATTGAATGTTTCAGAATATCTTTAAAATAATTTTTCTTTTGATATAACTTAGCGTAGAAGTAATTATTTTTTCTTTTAAAATATGGTATGATATGGAAAAGGATATTATCGCAGACAAATCGACGACAATCAAAGGGCTTTTCATAACTTTAGCGGTTACGATTATAATGATATTTTATGGAATACTTTTATTTCTGATAATTCCCGACGCGCAGGAAAAATATTTTAATCTCGATAAAAGCGAGTATTTGTTTTTTAAGAATGGGGTCGGAATATATGCGGCGGTTAGCATATTCGCTCTGTTATTTCTGATAGCCATGTTAGCGGCGCTAATTATGAAAAAGCTTCCAAAAAGTAAAATTACCGTAATACTGATCGCTATCCCGCTTATTTTACTATTTTTAGGACTTTACGAAACATTTTCAAGTTATACTTATTTAAAAAACGAGGGGATTTATACAAGAAGTATGTTTTACGGAGAGGTACGATTCGTCCAATGGCGCGACGTAAATAAAATAGTAATAAGTTTTGAAACTTCAGATGAGAGTTCTCAAAGATATATAGATTACAGGATAAAATACGGATTCCTAAAAAGTTTTCTGATTAGCGAGAATGTAAGAAGCGGAACGGTAAACATACTGAAATTAAATCAAATCATAAGAAATAACGAAATTACAGTTATTTTCAAGAAAGAAGCGTATCGAAAGGAATATACTAATATACAATAAATATATTCTTCAAACTAAAAATATTTCCTGTCAATTTTCTAATAAAAATGCTATAGTACCGCAAACGGGGTTGTTATGAAAGATATGACCGTAGGGTCCGAAGCTAAACATATATTTATATTTTCACTTCCTATGTTGATTGGGAACGTATTTCAACAAATGTACAATATGACGGACAGTATAATTGTCGGAAGATTTGTCGGAAAAGAGGCGTTAGCGTCGGTCGGGGCGTGCTTTCCTATAATATTTTTTATGATAGCGATTGTAATGGGATTGTCTATGGGATTTACTGTAGTTATAGGCAACTTTTTCGGAGCAAAAAAAATTGAAGACGTCAAAACTACTATCGATACGACTCTTATATTTTTATTTGTAATTTCGATTGCGCTAACTGTCTTGGGGCTATTTTTTAGTAGAGATATTTTAGAACTACTAAAAACTCCCGAAGAAATAATCGGCGAAGCAAAAAAATATATCGATATTATATTTTACGGAACGATCTTTTTAGTCGGATACAATACGATTGGCGCTATATTACGCGGTTTGGGAGATTCCTTAACTCCGCTATTTTTTTTGATTTTTTCTTCTATATTAAATATTATTCTCGATATTTTGTTTGTTACTTATTTCAAAATGGGGGTATCGGGAGTCGCATGGGCTACCGTTATATCTCAGGGGATATCTTTCGTCTTAGGGCTTATCTATATGGAACTTTCAAATCACGAAGTTTTAAGACTAAGATTTGTTAAAATGAAATTTGATTTTACTATATTTATAAGAAGTATTCGCATCGGTTTTCCGACGGCTATACAACAGATATTGGTGTCGCTGGGGATGATGGCGCTATCGAGAATCGTTAATTCTTTTGGAACGACGACAATTGCCGCATATACCGCCGCGGGAAGATTGGATTCGTTTGCGCTAATGCCGGCGATGAATTTTAGTATGGCGATCTCTACTTTTGTCGCTCAAAATTTCGGAGCCAATAAGCTCGAAAGAGTAAAAAAAGGGGTAAAAGCGGCGGTTCTTTTTTCAAGCGCTATAGCTATAACGATTTCTTTAATATTTGTCATTTTTAGTAGGCAATTAATCATTATTTTCAACAAAGACGCGGAGGTCGTATCTATCGGCGTTGAGTATTTGCTTATTGTGAGTCCGTTTTATTTGGTTTTTTCATTAATGTTCGTTTTTAACGGCGTCTTAAGGGGCGCGGGAGATACGCTGATACCTATGTTTATAACTTTGCTCTCTTTATGGATAGTAAGGATTCCTATATCGGCTTTTTTGTCCATGAAAATAGGAACAGCCGGCATTTGGTGGGGTATACCTATCGCATGGCTGATAGGAACAGGCTTGGACTATCTGTATTACTTAACGGGCAGATGGAAGAAAAACGCAATTACAAAAGGCGCGCGTTATGGCTCTGATGAAATTTTGGGGTAATAAAAGATATTATGGACTCGACTTTTTTTTAAAACAGAAATTTGGCGAAAAAGTTGGAAAGATTAATATCGACGGCGGTTTTACTTGTCCCAATAGAGACGGAACTATAAGTTTTGACGGGTGCGACTTCTGTTCTCCAAGAGGTTCGGGGGATTTTTGCGTTGAAAAAAGCCGTTCGATAACCGAACAAATAAATACGACAATTCCCGTTATCAAATCTAAATGGCCGGTCGATAAATTTATCGCCTATTTTCAGGCGTACACCGGAACGTATGCGTCGGTCGATATTCTCAAAGCTAAATACGACGAAGCGTTATCGCATAAAAGCGTCGTCGGTTTGGCTATAGCCACGCGTCCGGATTGTTTATCCTCCGAGGTTTTGGATTTGCTATCGCATTATAATGAAAAGACGTTTTTATGGGTAGAACTCGGACTTCAAACGACTAACGACTATATAGGACGAGAAATAAATAGAGGATACGATCTTAAAACATTCGACGACGCGCTAAATAATCTAAAAAAAAGAAATATTCCGGTAGTTCCTCATATAATATTCGGACTTCCCGGCGAGTCCGAAGAGAGC
>JAGOCL010000144.1 GCA_017998755.1 Spirochaetota bacterium
GATTTTGCCTGTGAAAAAATAATTTGAATAATATAATAATCCGGCAAAGTCGTAAAGAATTTGTTGCGCTAATAATACTATGGATTTTCATTTGCAATTTTGCATCTATTAAAAAGACAAAAATACTTTTTTAACAAAGGGAAAATTATCCTATCTTCTCCCCTACCCCGCTTTTTCGGATTTATTCTACATAATGCGAAAAGTTGCGTCTCGGTTGTCCGTAACCTCGACCGACATAACACCCGTTATCGTCAACCGCAGAAGCGGACGCGCGTCGTACGCTTTACCGATAACGGAGTATTATGCCGACTTTTCGCGCTTGGTTTATTATATGTCAGTTTATGGTAACCATTTTAATATTTTCTTATAATAAAAAAGCGGGGAGTTCTAGAAACAACTTAAATATTTTGACATAACCATAATTATATTATATAATTATTTTGAGGTAGAAAAATGAATGCGAGAATATCTATCGATCCAAACATTTGCCACGGAAAACCTGTAATAAAGAATACAAGAGTCTTGGTATCAAATATTCTTGCAGATTTAGCGAACGGTTCTTCCTATGATGAAATAATTGAAAACTATCCGAACATAACAAAAGAAGATATTGGCGCTTGCCTCGATTTTGGTAGCGAATTAACACAATTTGAAACAGTTTATTTTGATTTGGTTGTATGATTTATTTTCTCGATGAAAACTTTCCAAAAAAATCAAGCGATCTTCTAAAAGCCAGAGGAAATCAAGTAATAGACGTCAGAGGAACTGATAAAGAGGGATTATCCGATGTTGATTTGTTTTATATAGCAAAACATAGTAAATCGATATTTCTCACAACCGACAAGGATTTTTTTCATACAATCCATTTATTAAACAAACCTCATTCTGGAATTGTAGTAATAGTTTTGAGACAACCAAACGCTGATAATATTATCGATAAGTTAAAATGGTTTTTAGATAATTATTCTAAAGAAAATATCGAGAACAAATGCTTTCTTATTACTGATAATAAATGTAATATTTATTAATTGTTATAATCCTCCCCCATCCTCTCTATATTAAGCGCTCTCGGATTAACAAGATTCTTATAGACTATCAGTAAGGTAAATGATTTTTTATCATCAGTCTTATATTGACTTTCAAGAAAAGGAATAACCCCGTAGTAAGTTTGAGGAAATAAGCTCTTATAGATTAAAAAGCGTTATTAAATCCAATTGATATATTTTCTATAGAATTGTCTTTTATCTTAATTTTAATAATGCTTTTATTTATTTCGTAACTTAAAACATCATCCTTAAAATCTTTAGGTTTTCCCAATTTTAATAAGATATCATTAAAATTCATTTGGAAATTTATATCAAATTCTTTTAATATATCATTATTCTCATTAATATTTATTAATAAAGACAAATCTTCAATCTGATTGTAAAAAATAATAATTTTATCATAATTTAAAATTATATAAGAAGATAATGCCGACTTTTCAATTGAATAATTAACAATATCTAGAAGTTCATCGCCATTCAAATAATATATATTGTTATATGATTGATAAAACTTATCAATTTCTTTGTATATTGAATATTTTGCCCCTTCATTAGTATATGTTCCTATTTTTGTTGGAATACCGAATGTTTTAATTATTTGAGAGAAATTTAAAGGTTCTAAAGAATACAGGTTTAATACTATAAAAATGTTAATGATTACTATAATTTTTTTCATTGTAAGCTCCTTTGATTTTATACTAGCAATTGGTATGCCAAACTCAAATACAAATATAACGGCTCAATATTATTAATTCTTATAGACAAACATAAAATATTTTATTATTATGATAATAATTTTTATGATAAATATATTATTATCTTGGATTGGAACTCACGATTTAGATTCTATTCAAAACAACGCTCCGATGGGACCGGTAATCTCTCTTGTTAATTCAAAATATTCTAAAGATTTTGACGAGATTCATCTGATAAGCAATTACGACAAAGAGACAAACGAGAAATATATAAATGTCGTTAACCTTACCGAGAAAATTACGCTTCATAAAACCGAATTAGCCGATCCTACCGATTATAAAAGTATATATGAGGTTGTAACAAAAATAATTACCGAGATAACAAACTCGAAAGGTAAACCGATTTGCTGGCATTATCATACAAGCCCCGGAACTCCCCAAATGTCGTCAATCTGGATTCTGCTCGGTAAAACAAAATATCCCGGGATTTTTTACCAATCTTGGCTTGATAAAAAGACGAATGAAATCAGAGTAAAAATAGCCGATATTCCGTTTAATATTAATATTGATTTCATTCCGGAATTGTTTATAAAACAGGATAAAGAAATAGTTAGAAATTGGGAAAATCTTCCGGCATTTAATACGATCATTCATAAAAGTAAAATAATGAAAGATTTGCTTGATAAAACCTATCTTGCTTCGATTCGGGATGTTCCGATTTTGATTCTAGGCGAGACAGGAACGGGTAAAGAACTTTTTGCAAATGCGATTCATCAATCTTCAAAAAGGAATAATTCTACTATGAAGACGATAAACTGCGGAGCGTTGCCGGAATCAATTATCGACGCAACGCTTTTTGGCTATTCAAAAGGGGCTTTTACCGGAGCGGTTACAGATAAAAAAGGGGTTTTTGAGGAGTGTGATAACGGGACTATCTTTCTTGACGAAATAGGCGACCTATCGTTAAATATTCAGGTTAAACTATTGAGAGCTATTCAACAAGGAGAAATTCAGAGAGTCGGCGATATGAAAGAGAGTAAGGTCAATGTTCGGATTATCGGAGCTACGCATAAGAACTTAATTAAAATGGTTGAAGAGGGAACTTTTCGGGAAGACCTCTTTTATCGAATATCTGTGGGAGTCCTAAATATTCCGCCGTTAAGAGAGCGAAGAGAAGATATAATTTTGTTATCAGAATATTTTCTATCCGAAATAAACGAAGAGTTTGGAGCGATAAAATCGGATATCCCTTATCAAACTAAATCTTTCAGCGATGATTGTAAAGAATATTTGCTAAATCGTTCGTGGAACGGTAATGTCAGGGAGCTATATTTCACAATAAAAAGGGCGTGTATCTGGAATAACAGCTCAATTATAGACGATAGCGATGTGATAGATTCTGTTATATCTCAAAATAAAAATAATTCTATAAATTTAACCGATCCGATAAATCTTGAAGAATATCTTGAAGAGATAAAAATCAAATATATAGCAAAAGCGCTTGAAATAACCGAAGGCAATAAAACTAAAGCGGCAAAAATGCTCGGATATAACAATTATCAAAATATTGATTATGTTAAGAAAAAGAAGATTAAATAAACCCATCCATCCACAAGATTATATCATTTAGTCCAAAAATAACAGATTTGACGGTATTAACCGTTGGGTAGAATCCGGATTTATCAGGAGTTGTATAATCTGAATCGTGCGAACCAAAATCGCTCGATATAGAATAAATCGACTCCAAAGAACAATATATTACAGAGGAAACTTTACAATCATTATCAAGATAATATATCATAGGTCTTGCCGAAATTTTATCGTCGGTTATAAATAGTTGCTCTCTACCGTTTTTATCTCTATAACTTATTGGGAGATTATCGCTCTCAAAGATTGTCCGTAATATTTTCTCAAGAAATTTTCGTATTTCTCCAAGAGTTTTTGAAATCTCAATTGTATCGAGAGAGTCTTTATTTTTTAAAATAGACAGATACCTTTTCACATATTTATTAGAGAATCTCTTTTTAATAATATCTACAACCGCTTTGTTTTCTACTATCAGATTTATATCCTCGAGTCCGTCTATCTTATTAATCAATCTTGAGTCGTCCGATTTTGATATATAATTTTCAGATTTAAACTTTTTATTATCGATATATTTTTTAGCCAATCCGTCCGGATTATACGCCGAAAGAAAATAAAAGACTTCCGACATTTTACCCATCATATCTTCCTGGAATGCAAGTTTCTCAAAAAGGTAATCCCCTTCCCTAGTCTTATTCTCGTTTATCTTCGGCTCGTCAAAAGTAGAGTCAATCTTATTTAACTCCGCTAATGTATAAGACGAATCTATAAGATTTCTATCGACAATAAAAAGAGAATAATCGCTGTGATTATTAACGATTTTATCGAGCGCATCGGGAAAAGAACAGGCGACGTCGACAATTCCGGATTGCTCAATTAACTCCTTGATCGCTTTAGAATCGGCGCCGTAGTCGTCCTCCTGTATACCTTTCAGCTTTTTTACGATAGTCTCGCCTAGATGTTTATTAAAAAACTTAATTAAACGGGGAATATTCTTCGATAACTCATCCTCAACATAGAGTATTTTCATCTTTTACCTCCACAAATCGGGAATATTTAGTTCTATTTTAAAAATATCGTCGTTATTCGTTATTAAGGGCTCAGTCTTAAGAAGTTTTGCAAAATTATTAATGATAACATGCCCTAACCCGCTTTTTTTAGTAACAATATCTTTTTTATATCTATTTTCAATCTCAAACTTAATCTTATCAGATTTCTCCAATCTTATATTAACTATTCTCCTATCCCTTTCGATAAAAGAAGAGTATTTTATAGCGTTTAAAATCATCTCCTGCAAGAGTATCATCATTTTTACAACCGACCCTTTTTTATCGGAAAGCGCAAGTCCGTCAATATTAACAAAATCGAGTTTTATATCAAACATATATTTATTGAGATAATCAACAATCTCTTTCGGCTCTTTTTTTTGAGAAACTTTCTGCCACTCCGTAGTCGCCTCGATAAATATCTCTCTCGTTGGAAAATATCTTTTCTGAAAATCGTTAAAATATTTCTTATCAAACATATTCGGTACCGCCGAAATTATAGCGTTTATCATAATATCTTTTACCGCTATTTTATTATCATCCTCCGATTTTGCATCCTCGTAAAAATCCTCAATCGAGCCGACATAAGAGAGATTCATCGCATTGACTATACCCCTTATAAGATTAGTCCCATTTATCGCATTGTCAATCGTTTTGGTATACTCCTTCGCCTCGGATCTGAGATTCTCAAGCGGATCCTTCACGGTAGCGATAAGATTTTTTATACTATGTGATAAGTCGGCGATAACCTTATCCCGCTCTCTTATTATCGCTTCGTATTTTTCCTTCTCTTTTTGTTTGACTAAGGATATATATTTATTTTGAATAAAACCTGACATTTCAATGGAAATATCTTTTAATATCTTTAGGATATCTGAATTTTTGCTATAAAAATGATTGATAATAAATTGAATGATTTTGTTTTCAAAATCAATGAAAAATATGTCAATATATTCTTTTTTGTGAAATAAATCATCTATATTTATGAATAAATTATTTTTTAAAGGATATATTTGTGGTAAATAATTTTTATTTAAATCAACGAATTTTTGATTCTTTAATAACTCTGATAACTTATCTGATGAGAAGTTGTCGGATTTTATATAATTCTCAATTGTTTCAGCAAAATCAATTATTTTCTCGATACTAAAAAATGAAGATATATCATTAAAAAAAAGATATTTCAAAATATTCAGTGATTTTATTAAATCTTTGTTTAGCAATAAATTTAATAATATTTCTTTTATAAACTTAAAATCATCACATATTGTAAATTTATTACCTTTTTTTTTAAAAATACCAGATTTATTAAAATCAATTTTAGCTTTTTCTTCATTCCCTAGCATAAGATAACATAATCCTCTAATTGCAAAAGAAGATGATAAATTATTTTTTTTTTTTTCGAGAAATGGAAGTTTTATATTATCGTTAATATCATAAGAAAAATATTTTATAGCTTTCTCAAAGTTATTTAAATTTAAATAGCATTGAGCAATTCTTGAATTTAAATCAAATACTTCACGTTTATTTCTAATATTTAATAAATCAAAAACTTCTTTTTCATAATCTTTGAGAAAATGATAACATATGGCTCGTTGATCAAATAAATCATCATTATTCTTATCTATGACTTCTACTTTATTAAATACTTCAATGGCAGAGTCATAGTCATCATGCCACAAATAATAGCATCCTAATTTATAGTAATAAGAGGTGTTATATTTATCTAATTCTATGGCTTTTTTTATATTATCAACGCATTTTTCTCCTAAATCTCTATTATAAGAGAAAAATAGAATCGATCCTTTTAAAAAATAATACTCAGGAATTGGATTTAATTCTAAACATTTGTTAATATCTATTAATGATAAATCTTTTTTTTCCAATTCAGAATAAATTTCTGCTCTTAATTTGTAATATTTATCATTCTTATCATCAATATTTATTAAATTATTTATAATATTTATAGCTTTATTGTAATATTTTTTATTTAATATACCTAATTTTTTTAAATATTCAATCTTCATAAATATATTATTTTCTGAATTGTTTATATTATAAGCGATATCAAATAGTCTTATGTTATTTATCAATGAAATTCTATTTAATAAACTATTTTTCGGTTTAAAAAAATCGGTATTTAATATATTGTTAATTACGCAAAATCCGATTTTTATATAACAATTATCATTTTTCGGATTTAA